>JBFOLW010000138.1:0-7421 GCA_040830305.1 Erythrobacter sp. | reverse complement strand
GGCTTTCGGGGCGATGTGGATCGCGGCCGAGTGGCTGCGCAGCTGGGTCTTCAGCGGCTATAGCTGGGGGCCGTTCTCGATGATGCTGCTGGGGCCGTGGGATCGGCCCGGATGGGCGTTCGCCTTGCCCTATACGGGCAGTTACGCGCTGTCCGGGATCGCTGCGGCCACCGCGATCGGACTGGCGGGCCTGGTGCAAGCGCGGCGCTGGGTCTTCCTGGGATTGGCTTCGGGTGCCCTCGTCGCACTTGTCTACCTGCCGGCCGGCGAGGCCCGACAAGGCACACTGCCGCTGACACTGGTCCAGCCCAACCTCGAACAGGACGAGATCAACGACGCTTCGCGCTTTGAAGACCAGTTCCAGCGGATTGCGCGGCTCAGCGTGCCGATCGAGCCGCACGACAATCGCCTGGTGTTATGGCCCGAGAGCGGCATTCCCGACTACCTGCGCGATGGCTATCCGCAGCGCTATTACGTTCGGATGACCGCAGGTGCAGATCCGGCCTTTGCCCGTCAGCGCATTGGCCGCGTGATCGGCCGCGACAGCTTGCTCCTGAGCGGGATGGTCGATCTCGAAATCGGCGAGGTCGACGGGCGCGATCGGGCGGTTGGCGCCTATAACGCGATCACGTCGATCGATGCCGATGGCAGGCTTGGCGAACGCTACGCCAAGGCGCACCTGGTGCCGTATGGCGAATACCTCCCCATGCGGGGATTGCTCGAACCGCTCGGCCTGTCCCGGCTTGTCGCGGGATCGATCGATTTCATTCCCGGTCCGGGGCCGCAGAGCTATTCCCTCGGCGAATACGGCAAGGCTGGCATGCAAATCTGCTACGAGATCGTGTTCTCCGGCGAGGTCGTCGATCGCGGCAACCGGCCCGACTACATCTTCAACCCGTCGAATGATGGCTGGTTCGGCCAATGGGGGCCGCCGCAACACCTCGCGCAGGCACGGATGCGCGCGGCCGAAGAGGGGCTGCCGGTGCTGCGCTCGACCACCACGGGGATCAGTGCGGTCATCGATGCGCGCGGCGTGGTACGCGACTACATCGGTCGCAACGTCGCGGACAGGATCGATACGCACGTCCCGCCCGCGCACGCACCGACCTGGTTCGCGCGGCTCGGACACTGGCTTACGCTGCTGTGGTGTATCGCGCTGCTGGGGTTTTCGCTTGTTGCCATGCGCGGCGTGGGAGGCTACCCCGCGCGCAACACATAAAGATTTCTTTATATCGGAATTGGCTCCTTCATGCGTACCAGCTACCTGTTCACTTCCGAAAGCGTTTCGGAAGGCCATCCCGACAAGGTTTCGGACCAGATTTCGGACGCCATCGTCGACCTGATGCTGGCCAAGGATACGGAGGCCCGCGTCGCCTGCGAGACGATGACGACCACCCAGCGCGTGATCCTCTCGGGTGAAATCCGCTGTGCACCGATGTATGACGCCGACAATCCCGACTGGGCCGAGAACGGTGGCTGGGCGCCGGGCGCCAAGGAGGAGATTGAACGGGCCGTGCGCCACACGGTGCGCGAAATCGGCTACGAACAGGCCGGGTTCCACTGGCAGACGCTGACCTTCGAGAACCACCTTCACGGTCAGTCGCCGGAAATCGCGCAGGGCGTCGATGCCAGTGGCAACAAGGACGAAGGAGCCGGCGACCAGGGCATCATGTTCGGCTTTGCCTGCGACGAGACGCCCGACCTGATGCCGGCGACGCTCGATTATTCACACAAGATCCTCGAGCGCCTCGCCAAGGACCGCAAGAACGGCACCGCGCCGTTCCTCGAGCCAGATGCCAAGAGCCAGCTCTCGCTTCGCTACGAAAACGGCAAGCCGGTTGCCTGCACCGCGATCGTGGTCTCGACCCAGCATGCCAAGGGCTATCACGAGGGCGAGAAGGAAGCCGAGCTCAAGGCCTATGTGAAACAGGTCGTCTCTGAGATCCTCCCCGCAGGCTGGGTGACCGACCAAACCGATTGGCACATCAACCCGACCGGGGCATTCGAGATTGGCGGCCCCGACGGCGATGCCGGTCTTACCGGGCGCAAGATCATCGTCGACACCTATGGCGGCGCGGCCCCGCACGGCGGCGGCGCGTTCAGCGGCAAGGATCCCACCAAGGTCGACCGCTCGGCGGCCTATATCACCCGCTATCTCGCCAAGAATATCGTGGCGGCGGGGCTCGCTAGGCGCTGCACTATCCAGCTGTCCTACGCGATCGGCGTATCCAAGCCGCTGTCGATCTACGTCGACACGCATGGCACTTGCGTCGAAGGCGTCAGCGACGAGGCGCTCGAGAACGCAATCCGGCGGATCGACAAATTGGGCGGCCTGACCCCGCGCGGCATTCGCACGCACCTCGGCCTGAACAAGCCGATCTACCGCAAGAGCGCGGCCTATGGCCACTTCGGTCGCCAGGCCGACGGCGATGCCTTCCCGTGGGAGCGCACCGACCTGGTCGACGATCTGAAAGCGGCCTTGATCTGATACGAAAAGGGCGGCCCCGGTGAGGCCGCCCTTTTTTTGATGGTCCGAGCGAGGGGCTTAGCCGTGCTCGCCCTTGCACGGGCTGGGGTGGTCGAGGGCCAATTCGGCATCGGAGAACGCGAACGGGCTGCGCACGCCTGGGATGCCATCGAGGTCGACGCGCAGGCCTCGGGCCTTCACCTGCGCTTCCGCGAATACGGCGTCGATCGCATTGACCTGCCCGGCGGGAATCCCGTCCTCGGCGCAGTCGGCGAGCAGTTCGCCCATCTGCCATTTGCACGTTTCGCCGGCGATAATCGCATCGAGTTCTTCGCGATTAGCGAGGCGGCGTTCGTTGGTGGCGAACTTCTCCTCACCCAACAGGTCCTCGCGTCCGAGCAGCGAGAGGAGCTTGCGGAACAGGCCGTCATTGGCCGGTGCCAGGACTATCTCGCCATCCGCGACCGGGAACACGCCATACGCGCTAACCTGCGCGTGCTCATTGCCCATCCGCGGCGGGTTCTCGCCAGTGGCCAGGAAATGCATCGCCTGGCTGGCGAGCAACCCGACCGAACAATCGAGCAGGGACATGTCGACATGCTGTCCCCGTCCGGTCCGCTCGCGCATGGCCAGCGCCGCCTGGATGCCGATCACCGAGTAGAGCCCGCAGGACAGGTCCGAAATCGATACGCCCATCTTCATCGGCTGGCCTTCGGGCTCCCCTGTCAGAGCCATGAAACCGCTCATCGCCTGGATGACGAAATCGTAACCCGCCTCATGCGCGCGCGGGCCTGACTGGCCGAAGCCGGTAATCGAGCAATAGACGATGCGCGGATTGAGCGCTGCAAGGTTGGCGTAGTCCAGCCCGAACTTGGCCAGCGCGCCGGTCTTGAAATTCTCGAGCAGGACATCCGCCGACGCCGCCAGCTCGCGCACGCGCGACAGGTCGTCCTCGTCCCTGAAATCGGCGACGATCGAGCGTTTCCCGCGATTGGTCGCGTGGTAATAGGCCGCTTCGCGCTCGCCCTCCCCGCGCTCGATCCACGGGGGCCCCCACTTGCGGGTTCCATCGCCCTCGGGGCTTTCGACCTTGATAACGTCTGCCCCGAGATCGGCGAGGATCTGGCCCGCCCACGGCCCGGCGAGTACCCGCGCGAGTTCGAGGACCCTGAGACCGGCGAGCGGGGCGTTCGGATTGCGAGGTTGATCGAGCCACATGCAGCGCGGCTTGCGATGGTGCAGCGGCGCGGTCAAGTCACCCGATGCCGGCTGCCGCTGCCAGTTCGCCCGCGGCATCGAGAAATTCCTCGCGGAAGTCCTGGACGACCTGTCTGCTTGAGCGCACCTGTTCGACGAGGCCCACGCCCTGGCCGACGAAATAGCTGACCAGTTCACGAGCCGCTTCGTTGCCCGCTGCGGCCTCGCGCTCGATCCGTGCGAAGGCGGGTTCGGAGACCATTCCCATAAGCGGCATGGGCAGCGGGCCCGGCCCTTGCGAGCTGTCCCACGCCTCGTGCCAGGCAGTCTTCAGCTGGCGCGCCGGCTTGCCCGTGCGGCTGCGCGAGCGGACCGTGTCGCGGCTACGCGCGGCGACCATCTTGTCGCGGAAGGCCTCGCTGGTCTCGGCCTCGGGCGTGGCGAGCCAGACCGATCCGGTCCACGCTCCCTGTGCACCCGCCGCCATCATCCCGGCCATTTGCCCGCCGGTCATGATCCCGCCTGCGGCCAGCACGGGAATGTCGTGCCCGCCACGCTTCAGTTCGCGGACTACTTCGGGGATCAGCACCAGCGTCGACACTTCGCCACAATGGCCGCCCGCCTCGGTTCCCTGCGCGACGATTATATCGACCCCTGCCTCGGCCTGCCGGATCGCGTGTTCCTTCGCGCCGACCAGCGCCGCAACGGGCACGTCGCGCTGCTTGCCCTGCTCGATCATCGCGGGCGGGGCGATGCCGAGCGCATTGGCGATCAGCCTGATCGGGTGGCGAAAGGCGACCTCCATCAGGGCAAGGCCGTTCTCGGGGGTGATACCCATCCGCTCCCTGAGGATCGGCATCTCTGGCTCGGGCGCAATTCCGTGATCGCCGAGCACCGAATTGACGAAACCCTGGTAGGAGGGATCGATCGCTTTCGCGCGGCTCTCGTTGTCCGACAATTCGCGTACGCGCGGGTCGATGACCTCGGGCACCAGGACGTCGACGCCATAGGGCGCGCCATCGACATGCGCGTCGATCCAGGCGAGCTCTTCCTCGAGCTGTTCCGGACTGAAGCGCGTCGCGCCGAGCACGCCGAAGCCTCCGGCCTTGCTGACCGCTGCGACCACGTCGCGGCAATGGCTGAAAGCGAAGAGCGGGAATTCCGCCCCGGTCATTTCGCAAACGCGATTCATCGGCATATAGGTCTCTCCCTTGAAACCTATCCTATCCCGAGTGTTTCGCGGCGCAAGCGGTGTTTACTGCGTGTCCATCGTCAGCGGCGCATCGCTCGGCGAGGGCTTCCAGCGGCTGTCGGGCGGGAACACCTCGCCGATGCTGCCCTCCTGCCATGCGCCGTAGACGGGGTTGGGCAGCAGGAACCAGCCATTGCCCCACAGCTGCGCATAGCGGCCACGCGCCACCATCGCGCGGCGTGCAGCGATGGCGCTTTCATCGGCGTTGAATACATCGGCGAAGTCGCCAAGGTTGTCGCCCGCCATGGCAATCACGCAATAGCTCTCGGCGATGCGGGCGCGGCGTCCGTCCTTGCGGCTGCCCATGTCGTCATCGCCGCGCAGGAACAGGTTCTCAAGGTGAACGGCCGGGCCGGTTCCGGCCGCTTCGATCGCCGCGATCGTGCCGGCTGCCGTATCCGAATTGCGGTTGGTGTTGAAAATCACCGTGATGCCCGCCTCGCGCAGGCGCCTCAGGCCAGTCACCGCTCCGGGCACGGGTGGAGCGATTCCCGCCCCGTTATCGGCCCACTGCTTCCATTCGACCGGATCGAAGTCCTTGCCCGAAAGAGCCTGCCAATACTCGTAGCCGGTGTTGAGCAGGACGGTCTCATCGACGTCGAACACGGCGGCGAGCGGTTTGCTGGCGCCGTCGTCCCCGACGCATGACGGGGTGCCTACTCCCCCCTCTGCGTCGGGCAGGCCTAGCGGCACCGATTCGGGCATCTTGCGCTGGCGCGACACGGCAATCGCGTAGTCGGCGATCTGCCGCCAGGTCTGGATCGAGCCAGCAGCTGCCTCGCCCGACCCGTAGAGCCAGCGCATGGTATCCGGAGCGGGCCGTGTATCGTCGCTGACGGCGACGGGAGCCTCGGCGATGATTGCCGCATCGGTCGTGGCACATCCGGCAAGGGCAAGAGCGCTTGTCACGCAAAGGAGATAGCGGGTCATCATAGGGCTTTCATATCGGCGGGAAGGGGGATTTGCGGTGTTTCGACCTGCCATAGCAGGGAATGGATCCGCCATGCACCGGTCTCATCGCGCCGGAACTGGAAGGAATTGATTCCGCGCGTGCTGCCGACCGTCCCATCGGGTTCGGTCCAGTCGCCCGAATAGGACGACCACGCGTGCGCCATGTGGCCGAAAACCTCGATCCGGTTGACCAGAGCGCTCTCGGAAAAGCCGTTGTCGGTCAGAAAACCGCGCTTGCCGGCGATGTATTCCTCGACCGTGTACACCTCGGTCCCGCCGGGACGGATCGCGGTCATCTGCGCGCCGGGCAGGTACATCGCGCGCATGGCGTCCCAGTCGCGCGCCGCACCGGCGGGCCCAGAGATTACGGCATAGGCTTCGGCGATCAATCGATTGATCGCGGCAACGTCTTCCAACACAATCCTTCCCCTCCGGCTTCGACATTAGGCGCGGGTCAAGCGCGTGTCACTACTGCGGCAGTGCACCATCAGCGGTCTGGAATTGTGCGCCGCAGCATGGTGCATATGGTACTGTGAATCTTAGAAGATCATAAAATCAGTGCTTTATACTGGGTGAGCTGAATCAAATTGCGTTTTGTGCAACAAAAGTTGCCGCTTTCGCACTTGCACAAAAGCGCCCCGGCCAGCATATCTCTACCTGCCTTTCAGGCATCCTCTCCCAAGACTTCCAAGCCCGGTTGGTTCGCCAGCCGGGCTTTTTTTCGTTCCGGGGGACCCGGCCGCGGCGCTTGCTCATTGCATGGTAAGAAACAGGTCCCCAAGTTGGACCTACCAGGCAAAGAGAAAACGGGAGCCCAGCCCACATGGCCGATGCGGATACTGCACCAGCGGTAGAAGAGACCACAGTCAGGCTGCAGGTCGCAGCGGCAAGGCAGGAGGAGAGCGGACAGGGCATCGCCCGCATGCCGCGCTCCACCTTCCAGACGCTCGGCATCACCGAGGGTGATGTGGTCGAGATCACCGGCAAGCGCGCAACCGCCGCAGTTGCCATGCCGGCCTATGATGAGGACCAGAGTCTCGACGTCATCCGGCTGGATGGGCTGCAGCGCGGCAATGCCGAAGTCGGCTCGGGCGAGCACGTCAAGGTGACCGTAGCCGAATCGCGCCCGGCCAAGCGCGTCGTGTTCGCCCCCGCACAGCGCGAAATGCGCCTTCAGGGCCCCGCGCAGGCGCTGAAGCGCAACTTCTTCCGCAAACCGCTGGTCGCGGGCGACCTGGTCGCCACGACCGGGCAGCAGCCGGTGCAGAACATGCCGCCCGAAGTGCGCCGGATGTTCAACGCGCCGGCCTATGCGCTGACGCAAATTCGCCTGAGCGTCGTTTCGACCACGCCCAAGGGCATCGTCCATATCGACGAGAACACCGAGGTCGAGCTGCGCGCCGAGTTCGAGGCGCCGCGCGATGCGCGCGCGGTGGTCAATTACGACGATGTCGGCGGGATGGACGAGACGATCCAGCAGTTGCGCGAGATGGTCGAGCTGCCGCTGCGCTATCCCGAACTGTTCACCCGGCTGGGGGTCGACCCGCCCAAGGG
>JBFOLW010000137.1:0-2309 GCA_040830305.1 Erythrobacter sp. | reverse complement strand
CGGACGTCGCTGCGGACAATCTCCTGACCGTGCTTGATGGCCTGTCGCCGAGCGACAGCGGCAAGGTGTTCGACTGGAAGGGCGAGGAGATCCCCGCCTAGTCGGTCTGCGCCACCAGGCCCTCGCGCCGCCAGCTTTCGGCCAGAAGCGTCTCGAGCAGGTCGGCATGGCTGAAACCTGCCTGCGCTGCAGCTTTGGCCATGACCTTTTCAGACCACAGGTTGCAGTTCAGGTTGATCTCGATGAAATTGATGTCGCCTGTCTTGAGGTCGAGGCGGAACTCGATCCGGCCATAGTCGAACGGCAGGAACTCGCGCGCGACCTTCTTGGCCATCGCCTCGATCCTGGGAGCGAGGTCGGAGTCGTCGAAACGCTTGAGCGCGGCCTTTTCGGCGTTCTGCACCAGATCGCGCTTCTCGTAATAAGTCCACAGGCGTTGCGTGTCTTCGCGCTCGTACCAGAGCATGGGAAGCGCAATCGGCTCGTCGTTGATCGTGATGAAGGCGCACTGGACGTCGTAACCATCAAGGTAGGGCTCGACGATCGCGTCGTGACCCTCGGTGTGGATGTGCCACACCGCGTTGGCCACTTCGGTCCAATTGTGCGCATCAGAAATGCCCCAGCTTGCCGAAGAGGCATTGGGCTTGATCACCCAGCGGCCCGATTCCTTGGCGGGCAGGTCCTGCTCGAGCACCGGGGCACCGCGGCGGTAACAGGTCCACGGCGCGGTGGGCACGCCGGCATGGTCGCAAACCAGCTTGGAGACCGATTTGTCGTCACCCAGTCCGCGCAGGAAGGGCATCGCGCCGAGATAGGGGATACCGTGCTTGTTGCACAGGATCGGGATCAGCATCTCGCTGTTGACGAAGCCGCCGCGGTTGAGAAGCGGGAAGACGAAATCGACATCGGGCTTCTGGAACAACACGTCGTACGAGTTGGCCAGTTGCAGGTTGAGCCCCAACGCCTCGAGCGTCGATCGCACCTCGTGATGATAGATCGCGTGATTGCCATCTTCGGGATGCATCCCCCCCCCGAACAGCGCGTGCTTGGCCATGAACAGCATGCGGATGCGGTCTTTGGCTTCATCGGGAATGCGGAGAGGTGCAATGGTGTCGGTCATATCGGCCCGTCTGTTCGGTTCGGGCGCCCTTTAGTCCTGTCGCCTGCAGTCGACCAGAACTTTTCGGCAGGCAAGTTTCCCCTTGCCGCCAGCCGAAATGGCGATAGCCTCGTAATCCTACGCAATCGGAGGACCTTGCTCCGTGGGTTTCAAGAGCTGGTACGATAGCCATGTCATGCCGCGCCTCGTGACGGCAGCCTGCGGACAAGAGGGGATCGAGGACCGCCGCCGGCAAGTGGT
This sequence comes from Erythrobacter sp., assembly GCA_040830305.1. Lineage (GTDB taxonomy): Bacteria > Pseudomonadota > Alphaproteobacteria > Sphingomonadales > Sphingomonadaceae > Qipengyuania. The sequence continues at coordinate 949 of JBFOLW010000137.1, read as the reverse complement.
CCCGCTGGCCCAGGGCCGGGTATTCGAGATCGGTTGCGGCGGAGGGCTCAACCAAGCGCTTTACGATACGTCCAGAGTGACCTCGTTTGCCGGCATCGATCCTCACGAAAGGCTCCTCGACGGAGCCCGCGCGAGAGCTGAAGCCAAGGGCTGGGAAGCCGACATCCGGCAAGGTGTGGGCGAAGACATACCGTTTGCGGCGGGTGCCTTCGACACGGTGGTCTGTACCTACACCCTGTGTTCGGTGGACAATCCTGTGCGCGTATTGTCGGAGCTGCGACGAATTCTGTCGCCACGCGGGCGCTTGCTGTTCCTTGAGCATGGACGCGCGCCCGACGAGGGCGTGGCCCGCTGGCAAAAACGTATCGAACCGGTGTGGAAGCCACTGGCCGGGGGGTGCCATCTCACGCGGCCTGTCGGCACGTCGCTACGCGCGGCAGGGTTCGCGGTCGAGCCGCTAGGCCAGGCTTATCTCAAGAAGGCGCCCAAGGTGATGGGTTGGATGGAATGGGGCGTGGCCCGCAAGGCCTGAGGCGGCGGCGAGCGCGAGGCCCGCCGCCGCTCATTTAGGTCTACTCGTCGCCGAATGTGCGCTGCCACCAGCCGCGCTTGGGCTTGGCCGGCTCGCTCGGTGCTTCGGCAGCATCGGTGGCGGGCTCCGGGGCAGGTTCGGGCGCCGGTTCGGCTGCGGTTTCGGCGGCAGTTTCGACATCCGCCTTCTTCTTGCGCGGTGCGCGCTTCTTCGGCGTGGGTTTCGCCTCTGCGACGGTCTCTGCCGCATCTTCGACTGCCCTGTCCGCCTCGGCCTTCTTCTTGCGCGGGGCGCGCTTCTTGGGCTTGGGCTTTTCTTCCTGCTTGCCTTCGGTGGCCGTATCGCCCGGCTGCTCGGAAGCGGTCGATTCCGGCGCTGCCTCGGCCTTCTTCTTGCGCGGTGCGCGCTTCTTCGGCG
>JBFOLW010000136.1:0-4984 GCA_040830305.1 Erythrobacter sp. | reverse complement strand
TACGGCATGACCGGCGCGCGCTGCGTCGGCCACACGCTGATCGAGGGCAAGCGCCGCGGCGCCAAATACGGCGTCGTCACCATGTGCGTCGGCGGCGGCATGGGCGCAGCGGGTCTGTTCGAGATCTTCTAAGGCCCACTCCACCAATCGCAAAAGGGCGGCCGGGAAGAAACCCGCGCCGCCCATTTTTTGGTTGCCGGTCTCCTCCTGACACGCGTGCGGGGTCAGGCAGCTCCGCCTTCACCCAGCTCGTCCAGCATCCGGTCGCATCGCTCGATTTCCGCCTTCAGGCGCTGGCCGCGGCGTGACTGCCACAGCCATGTTGCCAGGGCGGTAATGAGCCAGACTGGCGCAATCGTCGCTGCATCACCGGCACTGGCCTTGCCGCCGACATGGAGCAGCACCAATCCAAGCGCACAAGCCGCCAGGAAGATTGCGCCGACGCGCGGAGCCCACAGTAGTCGCAAGCTGGCCATCGACTGGTCGCGTGCGGCATGCAGCGCACCTTCCGGGGGGATGTTCGAACCGGCCCGCGTCAGGCGCCGAGTCTCGATCAGCTCCATCACCATCAGCGGCAAGGCGGCAAGCAGGATGAATCCCGCCAGACCGAACGCCAGCGCTTCGCCGGCCAAGGCGAGGCCGATGAACCAGATACTCGCCAGCAGGGCGATGGCAGCGCCGGCGACCTTTATCGCGAAGACGAGCCGGATGCGGCGTCGCCGTCTCTCGACATGAGCCAGTAACCGTCCGTGATCGATGGTCTGCCGCTTCCAGTCGGCACCGACTTCGGCAAGGATATCGTCATGGGGCATGGAGCAGTTCCTTAAGTTGGGACTTGGCCCGGTTCACGCGCACGCCGACATTGGAAATGCTGAGCCCGAGCGCTTCGGCAATCTCGGCGTAACTCAATTCTTCGAGCACAAGCGTCATCACCTGCCGATAGGGCAGGGGCAGCCGTCGCACGGCCATGGTCACCATGCGCGAACGTTCGTCGACGAGCAGCAATTGCTCGGGCGTATCTGCCGGCTCGTCGACTGCCTCCGGCAATTCGCGTTTGCGCTGGGCGGATTGGCGCATCACGTGCGTGACACTGCGATTGTGAGCGATACGGAACACGAACGGTGCGAGGCTTTCCGACCGCTTGAGCGATGACAGCGCGCCATGGATTGCCAGCAGGATATCCTGCACCAGATCTTCCTGGAGCGCCGGATCGGCCTCATAGGAAGCGGCCACGCGGGCAAGCCCAGAGCCATAGTTTGCGACGATGTCTTCCAAAGTGGCCATTCGCGCGTTCAGTCTTCTCGTCGATTGGCTTTCTTACAAAATCATTTTCGTACGGTTTTTGTAAGTTGGCAGCGCTCGGGCGCGACTGAAAGGGCGGCACTGCGAAAGGAGCCCTTTATGCGCTTGCGAATGTTTTCATCCCTGCTTCTTGCCACGTTGGCAATGCCGGTTGCGGCACAGGACATTTATCACGGGGTCACGATCTTCGACCCGGCGACCGAAACGGTCACACCCGACAGCTATATCCTGGTCGACGAGGGACAAATCGTCGCCGTCGGAATAGGCCGGCCTGCCGACCGCGACGGGGCAAAGCTGCACGATATGACCGGCCTGTGGGCCTTGCCCGGGCTGATCGATACGCACGCCCACCTCACGCTTGGCCCGACCGATATCCGGGTCGAGGACGGCGTGCCGATCATGCGCGCCAATTCGGATGAGGCGATCATCGAGCATGGCGCGCGGATGCTGCTGTCCTATGGCGTGACGACCATCCGCAACACCGGAGGCGCGGCGGCTGAAAATGCGCGATATGCCGAACAGGTCGCCGCGAAAGAACGGCTCGGCCCCGAGATGATCTGGGCCAGCGAGATCATCGATCGCGGGCCCTTCGCATTCGAAAATTTGGTCACCCGGGTGCAGCCTGACCACGGCGTTGCAGATATCGTTTCGCAGCAGGCGGCAACCGACGCGCGCTACGTCAAGCTTTACACTGGGCTCGACCGAGACGACCTGGTCGAAGGAATAGCTGCTGCGCATGCCCATGACATGCGGGTAATCGGGCATCTCGGCGACGCAAGCTGGACCGATGCTGCCGAACTCGGCATCGATGCGATCGTTCATGCCATGCCGACCAGCCCCGACCTCCTGCCCGAGGATCGGCGTGACGCCTATCTTGCGAACCGGCGACAGGGGCCGTTCCAGTTCTTCGAATGGTTCGAAGCCGCCGAGCTCGACGCCCCGGAAATCACGGGAATGATCGCGTCCTTGGCGCGCAACGATGTGGCCTTCGATGCTACGCTTGTCGCCTTCGAGCCGACCTTCTTTGGCGATGATGAAGCCTTGCTGGCGGGCCTCGCAGCGCATGCCCACCCGGCGATGGTCGAGAACTGGCGCGGGGGTTTCCGTTTCGACGCTGGCTGGCAGGCCGACGACTATGCCCGCGCGCAGGCCGTCTGGCCCAAGGTGCTGGAGCTCGTCCGGTTGATGTTCGAGGGCGGCGTGCCGATGACGATAGGCACGGACTTTGCCAATCCGTTCGTAGCTCCCGGCCTCAGCATGTCGCGCGAAATGGTGTTGCACTAGCAGGCAGGCATCCCTGCTGCGGCCGTCTTGCGCATGGCGACCTCCGATGCTGCCCGTTCGCTGGGTCTGGAACACCGGATCGGCAGGATCGGTCCGGGAATGGAGGCGGACATATTGTTTATCGGTGCCGATCCTCGCCCCGACCTCGCCCGTATTTCCGACGTTCGGCATGTGCTCAATGACGGAACGCTGCTGTCGCCCGCCCAATTGTGCGGCGCAAACTGAAAGGAAAAACAATGCTCAAGACGAAGAAGAAGCTCACCGCCGCAATGCTCGTGGCAGCGGTTCTCCTGACCTGGATAGGTGCGATCGCCGCGATCCAGCTACTCGACCCGACGATTGCTCAGAAAACCATCATCCTTACTTTCGCCGCGATCGTCTCGGAAGTGGCGCTATGGATCGGCGTCGCGCTGCTTGGAATCACTGCGCTCGACCGGTTCCGGATTTCATCATTCCTGCGCAAGAAGGAGAAATAGAGTCCGCGGTGAATAGGCGCGCAAGATCGAATTTGCAGATACTCGGGCTTCAATCGCTTACCCGGTCTGAAACTTCGCCCGGCAGCCGCGATTGGTCCGCGGCTTGGGGCGGGGTCTACCCGTGTTCCGCAATGAACTCCTCGACCACCGGAGCGATCCTGTCGCGCCACTTGCTACCGTTGAAGATGCCGTAATGGCCCGCACCTTCGGCCATGTAATAGCGCTTCTTCCCATCGGCGAGGCGCGGCGTCAGGTCGAGCGCGGCCCTCGTCTGGCCCAGCCCGGAAATATCGTCGCGCTCGCCCTCGATCGCGAGCAGCGCGGTCCGCGTGATATCGCCCAGATCGATGCGCTTGCCGCGGTGCATGAAGGTGCCGTTGGGCAGCGCGTGGTCCTGGAACACCTCCTGTACCGTCTGGAGGTAGAATTCGGCGGTCATGTCGCAGACGCTGCGATATTCGTCGTAGAAGTCCTTGGTCGCCTGCGCGCTGTCCTGATCGCCGACGGTGAGGTGTTTGAACATCTCGTAATGGCTCATCATGTGATTGCCGAGGTTCATGCTCATGAACCCGGCGAGCTGCATGAAGCCGGGATAGACCCGCCGGCCGGCACCGCGGTACTGCATCGGCACGGTGGCGATGACATTGTGCCGGAACCACTCGATCGGGCGATCCATCGCAAGGTCATTGACGCTGGTCGGCGAACAGCGCGTGTCGATCGGCCCGCCCATCATCGTCAGTGTCCTGGGCGTGCAGGGGTGCTTGTCGCGGTTCATGATTGCGGTCGCGGCAAACACCGGGACCGAAGGCTGGCACACCGCCATCATATGCGCGCCCTCTCCGATATGCTCGAGATAGGCGATCACATAATCCATGTAATCGTCGAGATCGAAACTGCCCTCGTGAAGCGGCACGGTCTTGGCGTCGGCCCAGTCGGTGACGAAGACGCGGTAGTTTTGAAGCATCCGCTCGACCGTGCCGCGCAGCAGCGTGGCATAGTGCCCGCTCATCGGCGCAACCACCAGCAGGCGCGGCGCGTCCTCGGGCAGGCTCTCGCGGTAGAACTCCTTGAGGTCTCCGAACGGCTTGTTGACTACCGTCGCCTCGACCACCGGATCGAGCATGCCGTCAATCTCGATCGCCTCGATGCCCCAGGCCGGCTTGCCATAGGTGGCCGTGGCATGCGCGAAGACTTCCAGCGCGCTCGCCGCCATCGGCCCGATATTCAGATAGCCCATCGGCCCGACATAATTCATCGGATTTGCCGGATTGTTGAGCATCTCCACCCCGATTGAAGCGAAGGCGCTGGCCGAATTGAGCCAGCTACGCTGCAATTCATAGGCGTTGTAGAGCATGTATGTCCCCTGCTGACCCGGGTTCTTGTGGTTCTCTCCCGGACGAAAGACGGTCATCCTGACGTGCGCTTAACCCTTGTGCAATGCACAATACCCGAAATTGTGCCTTCGCTTGTGCAGCACAGTGGATTTTCGCCACGCGGCGACCTAGTGCGATGACCATGTCAGCCAAGGACCAAACGGAAACCGGGAAGCGCGGGCGGTTCGCCCGAAAGCGCGCGGCCAAGGATGCGCCCCGCGAACGCTCGCTGAAACCGCTGAGGATGGTGTGGCGCGCCGGCCGGAACTACCCGGGTCATGTCGCTCTCGCGATCCTCGCCCTGTTCATCACCGCAGCCGCCACGCTGGCGATCCCCGCGGGCTTCAAGCTGGTGATCGATCGCGGTTTCGCCGAGGGCGCCGATCCCTCGGACATGGGACGCTGGTTCCAGTATCTGCTGATGATCGTGGGTGTCCTGGCTCTCGGAACGGCGATGCGGTTTTACTTCGTCAGCTGGCTGGGCGAGCGCGTGGTCGCCGATATCCGCTTGCGCGTGCAGGAAAACCTGCTGCGTCTCGCGCCCGGCTT
>JBFOLW010000135.1:0-3620 GCA_040830305.1 Erythrobacter sp. | reverse complement strand
GTACAGATAGTCTTCGGCCTGTCGAGCGCCGTCGCCGCATCCAGCTTCTTCCTGGGCTTCTTCGCCTTCGGCGGTGGCGTTCTGCTATGAGCGATCCCACCGACATCCCCGGCCTTACCGCGCCGGGTCATCGCGCGCTCACTGCGCCGATCCTGCTCGGCGGTGCGCCGCGCACCATCGCGATCGCCAACGGCACCATAGCGGCTGCCGTGGGTCTGGGCCTCCGTCTCTGGCTGGTCGGGCTCGCCCTCTTGGCCATCGGTCACATGCTCGCAGTCTATGCCGCCAAGCGCGATCCGCAGATCGCCGACGTGGCGCGCCGTCACCTCCGCTACCCGACCTTGATGGGGGTGTGATCCGATGATGCGTCTCGCCGAATACCGCTCGAAAGCCGCGCTCCTCGCCGATTTCCTACCCTGGGCCGCGATGATCGGCGAAGGCGTGATCCTCAACAAGGATGGCAGCTTCCAACGCACGGCCCGGTTCCGCGGTCCCGATCTCGATTCCGCCACGCCTGCCGAGCTGGTCGCGACAGCGGCACGCCTCAACAGCGCCTTGCGACGTCTGGGCTCGGGATGGACGGTGTTCGTCGAAGCGCAGCGCATCCCGGCGCGCGATTATCCGCTGTCGGAGTTTCCCGATCCGATTTCCGCCTTGGTCGATGCGGAGCGGCGCGCGCAGTTCGAAGAAGCCTCATCCCATTATGAGAGCCGCTACTTCCTGACGCTGACGTGGATGCCGCCGGCCGACGATACAAGCCGGGCGAGCGGTTGGCTGTTCGAGGATGCGCCGAGCAAGGGCGCCAATCCAAACGAACACCTCGCGGCGTTCGGCTCGCGCTCGGAGCGGCTGCTCGACCTGTTCGAGGGTTTCATGCCCGAGACCGCCTGGCTCGATGACACGGAGACGCTGGCTTATCTGCATTCGACGATCTCGACGCGGGCGCAGTCCGTCCGCGTGCCGGAGACGCCGATGCATCTCGACGCCTATCTTGTGGACGAGCCACTGGTCGCCGGTCTCGCGCCAAAGCTTGGCGAGGCGCATCTGCGCACGCTGTCCATCGTCGGGTTCCCCACATCGACCTGGCCCGGCCTGCTCGACGAACTCAACGCGCAAGCCTTCGAGTATCGTTGGGCGACGCGCGCCATATGCCTCGACAAGACCGACGCGACCAAGCTCTTCACACGCATCCGACGCCAATGGTTCGCCAAGCGCAAATCTGTCGCCGCAATCCTCAAGGAAGTGATGACCAACGAGGCCTCCACACTCCTCGACAGCGATGCCGATAACAAAGCGCTCGATGCGGACGAAGCGTTGCAGGAACTCGGAAGCGATATCGTCGGCGCGGCCTATGTGACCGCGACGATCACGGTCTGGGACGCGGACGAACGCGCGGCGGATGCCAAGATCAAGCTGGCCGAGAAGGTCGTTCAGGGCCGCGACTTCACCTGCATCCCGGAAACCCTGAACGCGATCGAAGCCTGGCTTGGATCATTGCCCGGGCATCTCTACGCCAATGTCCGCCAACCGCCGATCTCGACCCTCAATCTCGCGCATATGATCCCGATCTCCGCGGTCTGGGCGGGGCCGCAGCGCAACGATCACCTGGACGGTCCGCCGCTCTTCTACGCCGAGACACAAGGCGCAACGCCGTTCCGCTTCTCGACCCATGTCGGCGATGTCGGCCACACACTCATGGTCGGCCCGACCGGCGCGGGTAAATCCGTTCTGCTCGCGCTCATGGCTTTGCAGTTTCGCCGCTACGAGAACGCACAGATCTTCGCTTTCGACTTCGGCGGCTCGATTCGCTGCGCGACGATGGCTTGTGGCGGCGACTGGGAAGATCTCGGCCTGGCGTTGTCGGACGAAGACGACGCGGTCCAACTGCAACCGCTCGCGCGGATCGACGATGCGGCGGAGCGTAGCTGGGCACAGGATTGGCTCGCCGGGCTGCTTGCCCGCGAAGGCGTCACCATCGACCCGGTGGCGCGGGACCATCTTTGGTCGGCGCTGACCTCACTCGCATCGGCCCCCATCGAAGAACGCACGCTCACGGGCCTCTCGGTGCTCCTACAATCGAATGATCTCAAGCGCGCGCTGGCCCCGTTCTGCCTCGGTGGTCCCTTCGGCCGCTTGCTCGACGCAGAAAGCGAAGCGCTCGGGACGGCCGACTTCCAGGCCTTCGAGACCGAAGGGCTGATCGGCTCCGCTGCAGCACCCGCCGTGCTCGCCTATCTCTTCCACCGGATCGAAGCGCGGCTCGACGGACGCCCCAGCCTCATCATCGTCGATGAAGGCTGGCTCGCGCTAGATAATGCCACCTTCGGTTCGCAGCTGCGCGAATGGCTCAAGACGCTGCGGAAGAAGAACGCCAGCGTAGTCTTCGCCACCCAGTCGCTGGCCGATATCGGCGGCTCGGACATCGCGCCCGCCATCGTCGAGAGTTGCCCGACCCGCATTTTCCTTCCGAACGAGCGCGCCTTCGAGCCGCAGATCGCGGCGACCTATCGCAGCTTCGGGCTGAACGATCGGCAGATCGAGATCATCGCGAGGGCGACGCCGAAGCGCGACTATTACTGCCAATCGCGTCGCGGCAATCGGCTCTTCGCGCTCGGTCTCGGCGAGGTCGCGCTCGCCTTTACTGCGGCGTCCTCCAAATCCGACCACGCCGCCATCGACGCCATCCTCGAAGAGCATGGGCGTGACGGCTTCGCCGCTGCCTGGCTCGCCCGGCGCGATCTCAGCTGGGCCACCGAATTGCTCGGTCCCTCCAATGCCGTGATCGAAGCCACCCCATCCCCCACGACCGAAAAGGAGATTGAAAATGTTCAGAATGAAGACACGTAAACTCGCCGGGCGCGCTGCCGCGGCCCTCTTGCTGTCGAGCGCAATCGCGCTTTCACCGGCCACCGCACCGCCCGCACACGCGCTCTTCGGGGGCGGGTTCGGCGGGATCGTCTACGATCCGACCAACCACGCCGAGAACCTGCTGACCGCCGCGCGCACGCTGGAGCAGATCAATAACCAGATCGCCCAGCTCCAGAACGAGGCGCAGATGCTCATCAATCAGGCCCGCAACCTCGCGAGCCTGCCATATTCGTCGCTCTCGCGCCTGCAATCTTCCGTGCAGCAGACCCAGCTGCTCCTGGGTGAAGCGCAGCGCATCGCGCATGACGTCGCGACGATCGACGAGGCCTTCACGCAGGACTATGGAGCCGCCGCTGCGCGGGGTGATTTTGACGAGATGATCGCGGGCGCGCAAGACCGTTGGCGGACCTCGGTCGCCGGGTTCGAGGATGCGTTGAAGGTCCAGGCCGGTGTCGTCGGGAACATCGAGACCGCCCGCACTGAAATGCAGGCGCTCGTGGGCCGCAGCCAGGCAGCGACCGGCGCCTTGCAGGCCACGCAGGCCGGCAACCAACTCCTCGCCCTCCAGAGCCAACAGATCTCCGACCTGACGGCTGCGATCGCCGCGCAGAACCGGGCACAATCGCTGGAAGCTGCGCGCGTTGCGACCGCCGAGGCGCAGGCCCGCGAGAACCTCGACCGCTTCCTCGACTACGGTTCCGGCTACGAGCCGCCCACCGTGCGGATGTTCCGGTAGGCCGCCATGAAGCTGG
>JBFOLW010000134.1:0-10466 GCA_040830305.1 Erythrobacter sp. | reverse complement strand
GGCGGCTTCGAGGCGTTGAGCATGGAATTCATGCCGCGCATCACGCGTGCGCAGAGCATGGATGTGCTCTCCAGCCAGTCGAACCTCGCGGGCTACAAGGCGGTGGTGACCGCGGCCAACGAATATGGCCGCGCCTTCCCGATGATGATGACCGCTGCCGGCACGGTGCAGGCGGCCAAGGTCTTCGTGATGGGCGTGGGTGTTGCGGGCCTGCAGGCGATCGCCACCGCGCGGCGCCTTGGCGCGCAGGTGAGCGCGACCGACGTGCGCTCGGCGACCAAGGAGCAGATCCTCTCGCTCGGAGCCAAACCGATCTTCGTCGAGACTGTCGAGGGGATCGAGGGCGAGGGTTCGGGCGGCTATGCCACCGAGATGAGCGAGGAATACCAGAAGGCCCAGGCCGAGCTGGTATCGGGCCATATCGCCAAGCAGAACATCGTCATCACCACCGCGCTGATCCCGGGCAGGCCCGCGCCGCGCCTGATTTCCGACGCGCAGATCGCCAGCATGAAACAGGGCAGCGTCATTTTCGATCTCGCGGTGGCGCAAGGCGGCAATGTCGAAGGCTCGAAGCCCGACGAAGCGGTCGAGAAGCATGGCGTGAAGATCATCGGCTTCTCCAATACCGCGACGCATCTGGCAACTGATGCCTCGGCGCTGTTCGCGCGCAACCTCTACAATTTCCTCTCGGCCTTCTGGGACGAGAAGGCGGGCAGGCCCGTGCTCGACGAGGAAATCGGCGACGCCGTGCGGCTGACGCAGGGCGGCAAGGTCGTGAACGAGAGGCTTCAGGCCACGTAATTCGGGCCCGGGGAGGGGCCGCACATGGACTTCATTTCGATCCTGTCGATCTTCGTGCTGGCGTGTTTCGTCGGCTATTACGTGGTCTGGTCGGTCACCCCGGCGCTGCACACGCCGCTGATGGCGGTGACCAATGCGATCTCCTCGGTGATCATCGTCGGCGCGCTGATCGCGGCGGCGGAGGCGGGTAGCCCGGCGGCCAAGTGGCTGGGCCTCGCGGGCGTAGTGCTGGCGAGCGTCAATATCTTCGGCGGTTTCGCGGTCACCGAGCGGATGCTGGCGATGTACAAGAAGAAGGAGAAGAAGTGATGCGTCTCCTTCTCCTTTCCGTGCCCTTCGCGTTACTCTCCGCTCCTGCCCATGCGGCGACCGGTGGGGCAGTGAACCCCTGGGTCGCGCTGGCCTACCTCGTCTCGGGCGTGTTCTTCATCCTCGCGCTGCGCGGGCTGTCCTCTCCCTCGACCAGCCGTAGGGGCAACCGCTTCGGCATGGCGGGTATGCTGCTCGCGGTCGTCACGACGCTAGTGACGCACGATGTCGCCAATATCTCCGAGATCGGCGTCGCCATCGCCGTCGGCGGCCTGATCGGCTTCCTGATCGCCCGCCGGATCGCGATGACGGCGATGCCCGAGCTGGTCGCGGCGTTCCACAGCCTCGTCGGCCTCGCGGCGGTGCTTGTCGGCTGGGCTGCCTATCTCAATCCGGGCGCGTTCGGACTGCTCGTCGGCGACAGCATCGGCGCGGGGAGCAAGGTCGAAATGGGCCTCGGCATCGCGATCGGCGCGATCACCTTCTCGGGCTCGGTGATCGCATTCGCCAAGCTGTCGGGGCGGATGAGCGGATCGCCGATCCTGCTGCCCGCGCGGCATGTGATTAACCTCGGCACGCTGGCCGCGCTCATCGTGCTGACCGCGCTATTTGCGATGGCGAGCGGACGCGAAGAGACCATGCCGCTGATCATTGCGCTCACGGTGCTCGCCTTCGCCATCGGCTTCCTGCTGATCATCCCAATCGGCGGGGCGGACATGCCGGTCGTGGTCTCGATGCTGAACAGCTATTCGGGCTGGGCCGCGGCGGCAATGGGCTTCACGCTCGGCAACACCGCGATGATCATCACCGGCGCGCTGGTCGGCTCTTCGGGCGCGATCCTGAGCTACATCATGTGCCGCGCGATGAACCGCAGTTTCATCAGCGTGATTGCGGGCGGCTTCGGCGCCGACGACAGCGCCGGCGGCGGCGAAGCGCGCGAGGCGCGGCCCTACAAGCAGGGCAGCGCCGACGATGCGGCCTTCATGCTCGAGCAGGCCGACAAGGTCATCATCATCCCCGGCTACGGCATGGCGGTGGCGCAGGCGCAGCACGCGCTGCGCGAGATGACCGACATGCTCGAGGAAAAAGGCGTCGAGGTGAAGTTCGCGATCCACCCGGTCGCGGGGCGCATGCCTGGGCACATGAACGTGCTGCTGGCCGAAGCATCGGTCGACTACGACAAGGTTTTCGAGCTGGAGGACATCAACAGCGAGTTCGCGCAGGCCGATGTCGCTTTCATCATCGGCGCGAACGACGTGGTCAATCCGGCGGCCAAGACCGACAAGTCCTCGCCGATCTACGGCATGCCCGTGTTCGACGTCGACAAGGCCAAGCAGGTGTTCTTCATCAAGCGCAGCATGGGCGGCGTGGGCTATGCGGGCGTCGACAACGACGTCTTCTACATGGACCAGACGATGATGCTGCTTGCCGACGCGAAGAAGATGGTCGAGGAAATCGTCAAGGCGCTCGATTGAGATGAAACGCGCGCTGATCGCATTCGCGCTGCTGGCCATCGCCGGCGTGATCGTCTGGGCGACCATCGGCGGCGGTTTACAGGACACGGTCGAGGACCGGCTCGAAACGGAGCTGGTCGCGCGCGGCCTGCCGCAACCGATGGCCGCATGCATGGCCGGCCGGATGGCGGAGCGGCTCTCGATCGGCCAGATCCGCAAGCTCGAGAACCTGCGTGCCGAGGACGGTGAGGCGGCCCTGCCGCTTTCGATGGCGGAATTCCTCGAGCGCGTGCGCCGTGTCGACGACCCCGAAGTGCTCGAGGTCGTGGCGAGTTCGGCCGCGATCTGCGCCTTCACGGGCAGGTGACACGCTTGCAATCGAGATTCCTTGCGGCACAATAGGTTGCAAGGGAGAGACTCATGACCATCAGACTGTCGATTGCCGCCGTATTGCTTGCCACGACGGCACCCGCTTTCGCAGCGACGCATAATGTCGCGCCGGGCGAGAATGCGCAGCAGGAATTGCAGGAAGCACTGATCCTCGCCGAGCCGGGCGACGAAATCGTTCTGGCTGCAGGACGCTATGTGCTGACCGACGGTCTCAGCCTCGATGTCGACGGCGTTACCGTGCGTGGCGAGGGGATGGATGGCACCGTGCTCGACTTCACCACGCAGGCGGGCGCGGGCGAGGGGATGCTGGTCACCAGCGACAATGTCACGCTGCGCGATTTCGCAATGGAAAACCCCAAGGGCGACGGGATCAAGTCGAAGGGCGCGGACAATATCGTTTACCACCGCATCCGCGTGACCTGGACGCGCGGGCCGCATCCCGAAAACGGTGCCTATGGTATCTATCCGGTCGAAAGCACCGGCGTGCTGGTCGACGGGGTCAAGGTCACCGGCGCGAGCGATGCAGGCATCTACGTCGGACAGTCGAACCGCATCACCGTGCGCAATTCGATCGCCGAGGCGAATGTCGCCGGGATCGAGATCGAAAACAGCCGCAACGCGCTGGTCGAGCACAATATCGCCACGCGCAATACCGGCGGGATCCTGGTTTTCGACCTGCCCGACCTGCCGGTGATGGGCGGCGGCAATGTCGTGGTCGCGAACAACCTCGTGGTTGCCAACGACACGCCCAATTTCGCACCGCCGGGCAATATCGTCGCGGGCGTGCGGCGCGGCACGGGCATCATGGTGATGGCCAATGACAATGTGCTGGTCGAGGACAATATCCTCTCGGGCAACCCGACCGCGCCGATCATGGTCATCGCCTATACGCAGAGCTTCGAGGACGAACGCTACAACCCGTTCCCGCGCGAGGTCGTGGTGGGCGAGAACATTTATAACGGCGGCGGCTACGACCCGCAGCTCGACGGCGCCGAGATGCTGCTCGCGGCCTTCGGCGGCGAGCTGCCGCCGGTGCTGTGGGACGGGCTGGGTTCGCTCGCCGCGGTCGAAGGTACCGCGGGCTGGAGCCTCAATCTGACCGAGGCGGGCGTGGGCCTTGCGGGGGCGCAACCGGGGCCGCTGGCAGTTCCTGCACCGAATGGCGAGTTCGACCGTAGCGGTATCGGCGCCCCGTCCGAGCTCGACGCGAGGCTGGAGGGATGATCCGCCGCGCCATCTTCCCTGCCGCGCTTCTGAGCGCGGTCGCGGCGATGGCAAGCACCGGCGTCCCGCGGATCGACACCGATGCGGCGATCATGGACGAGCGCTTGCAGCGCAGCCTGTCCGAATTCGGCTTTTTTGCCGATCCCGCCGGGCAAAGGCCCAATGCGCGGGTCACGCCGTACCGGCTCAATACCCCGCTCTATTCGGATGGGGCAGACAAGCTGCGCTTCATCTACCTGCCGCAGGGCACGGCGATGGCGGCGCAAGGCGAAGGATTGCTCGGATTTCCCATCGGCACGGCCCTGATCAAGACCTTCGCGTTCGGCGAGGGGACGGACCGGCGGCTGATCGAGACTCGCGTCCTGCTGCACCGCGACAGCGGCTGGCTGGCGCTGCCCTATCTCTGGAACGAAGAACAGACCGACGCCCGGCTCGCGATTGCCGGAGCGCGGCTGGACCTGACCACGCCGAAGGGCGAAGCGATCAGCTACCGCGTTCCCAACAAGAACCAGTGCAAGGAATGCCACGGCCTCGACGGCGAAGTGGTGCCCATCGGCCCCAAGGCGCGGAACCTGTCGCACGACTGGCTGGGCGAGATGGTTGCGGCAGGCCACCTCGATAAAGCCCCGCGCGATGCTGACCAGTTCCCCGTCTGGGAGCATCGCGCGAGCGCCGATCTGACTGCCGCCGCGCGCGCCTATCTCGACGTCAATTGCGCGCATTGCCACCGGCCCGGTGCGATGGCGTCGAACAGCGGGCTGGACCTGCGCTGGGAGCAGCAAGTGCCCGGAGCGCTTGGCGTGGGCAAGCGGCCCGTCGCCGCCGGGCGTGGGTCGGGCGGACACTTGTACGATATTGTCCCGGGATCGCCCGACAGCTCGATCCTCACCTATCGCATGGCCAGCCCCGAACCCGGCGTTGCCATGCCCGAACTCGGCAAGGCGACGGTCGACGAGGAAGGGTTGGACATCGTGCGTCGCTGGATCGAGGAGATGGCTCCATGAAATGGTTCTGGCGTATTCTTGGCGCGCTGCTGCTCGCTCTGGTGGTAGCTTTCTTTGTCTTCCGCGTGCCCGATACCGATCCGGCAGAGATGCAGGCGAAATACGGCGCACCGCCATCGCGCATACTGGCGATCTCCGGCGACCGGCGCGTCCATGTCCGTGACGAGGGGCCACGCGATGCGCCGGTAATCATGCTGCTGCACGGATCGAATGCGGACCTGCATACCTGGCAGCAATGGGCCGATGCGCTCAAGGCCGATTACCGCGTGGTCCGGTTCGACCAGCGCGGACATGGGCTGACCGGCCCCGCTCCGGATGGCGATTATGCGCTCGACGCCTTCGTCGACGATATCGACAAGGTTGCCGAGGCTCTCGACATCGATCGGTTCACGCTGGCGGGCAACTCGATGGGCGGGGCGATCGCGATGGGCTACGCCATCGCCAATCCCGACCGGCTCGAGGGGCTCGTGCTGGTCGATGCCGCAGGTGCTCCGATTGAACGCGAGGGCGGGGGAAATCTTGCCTTCACGCTCGCCGGAATGCCGGTTGTCGGGGATGCGCTGAGCGAACTGCTACCGCGCTCGCTGGTTGCGCGCAGCCTGTCGCAGAGCGTCAGCAATCAGGAGATCGTAAGCCCCGAAGCGGTCGATCGTTACTGGGAACTGGCGCGGTATCCGGGCAACCGCACAGCAACCCGCCAGCGCTTCTCGGCCGGGCGCAAGAACTTCGAAGCCGAAACGGTCGGCAAGGTCGCTGTTCCGACGCTAGTGATGTGGGGCGAGGAGGATGCGCTGATACCGTATGAGGCGGCGGCCTGGTACATGGAGCATCTGCCCGACGCGACGCTGGCGAGCTATCCGGGGATCGGACATATCCCGATGGAGGAAGCGCCCGAGCGAAGCGTTGCCGATTTGCGCGCGTGGCTCGGCAAGCTATTGCAACCACCGGGCGGCGAGAATAGCGGAACCGGCCTGTAGGCTGGCCGTTCTAGGGGCCGAACGCACGGGCGGACAGCAGAGCTGCCGGCAACAGGGTGGAAAAGGACGAGCGCTTGCGAAAGCTAGGAATTATCGGGGGCATGAGCTGGATCTCGACGCGTGCCTATTACGAACGGATCAACAAGATCGTGCAGAAGCGCGCCGCCCCGATGGCGAGTCCGCCGCTGTTTATCGAAAGCCTCGACTATGGCCCGATCGCGGCAGCCAAGAATGCCGACGACTGGGACACGATTGCCGCCACTCTCGTCGAATCCGCACGGCGGCTCGAGAGCGTGGGCGCCGAGGGCCTGGTGATCGCTGCCAATGCCATGCACATGGTCTACGACCGCCTGACCGAGGCGGTTTCGATCCCCGTGCTGCACATTGCCGACAGCGTCGGCACGGCGATGGAGCAGGCCGAGTGCAAGAGCGCCGCGCTGCTCGGCACGCGGTTCGTGATGACCGAGAGCTTCTATCGCCAGCGGCTGGTCGCGCATGGCGTGAACCTGCTTCCGCCCGATCCGGGCGATGTCGAACTGGTCGACGGGATCATCTACAAGGAGCTGATGCTGGGCAGGGTCACGCGCGATGCCGAGCGCGCGCTCAAGACCGTCATCACCATGAAGGAGAAGCAGGGCGCGCAGGCAATCGTGCTTGCATGCACCGAACTCGAGATGGTGGTCGACACCGATGCAAATGTGCTTCCGGTGTTCGATTCTACCGATATTCACTGCAGGGCAGCGGCCGACTGGATTCTCGAACAGGGGTGAGGGCAGCAAGGCCCGACCGTGCACGCGCACTATCTGCCGAAAACTGGGTGGGTTCGCATTTCGTTCACGTTGTCGCCTTCGGGGTGCTGACCTAAGCCTCGCCGGGCATGCACAGAGCCCCATACGCCTCCGATCCCAGCGCCAGTCGCGGACGTGAATTCAACGAGGAGCGCGAGGGTACGCGCGGCCCGCGCAGCGAGTTCCAGCGCGACCGCGACCGGATCGTCCATTCGATCGCATTCCGCAGGCTGCGCTCCAAGACTCAGGTCTTCATTGCGCCGGATGGCGACCACTATCGCACGCGTCTGACGCACAGCATCGAGGTGGCGCAGATCGGCCGCGTGCTGGCACGCGAACTGGGGCTCGACGAGGATCTGACCGAAGCGCTGTGCCTGGGTCACGACATCGGTCACCCGCCTTTCGGCCACGCGGGCGAGAAGGCCCTCGAAGCCGCGATGGCGCATGCCGGGGGATACGACCACAATGCGCAAGGCCTGCGCACGCTGGCGCGGCTCGAAAGTCCCTATTGCGATCACGACGGCCTCAATCTCACCTGGGAGACGCTCGAGGGTCTGGCCAAGCACAATGGTCCCATCGCAGCCCCCAACTGGGCGCTGGTGGAAATCGATGGGGCTTTCCCGCTCGACCTCGGCACATGGCCTTCGCTCGAGGCGCAGGTCGCCGCGATCGCCGACGACATTGCCTATGACAATCACGACATCGACGACGGCCTGCGCGCAGGCTTCCTCGAACTCGACGACCTTCTCGCGCTCGACTGGCTGGCCGACCAGTGGCGCGCGGTCGAGAAACGCTTTCCGCATGCGCCGCGCGAGCGACAGCAGCGTGAACTGGTTCGGACGCAGATCGGGCTGATGGTCAACGACGTGCTTAACCACACGCGCGCGCAGATCGAGGGTATCGAGAGCGTTGAGGAGGTACGGGCCGCCGGGCGGCAACTGGCCGGCTTCTCGCCGTCCATGCAGAGCCACGAGCGGAGGCTGAAGAATTTCATGTACGAGCGGCTCTACTACCACGAGGAGCAGATCGGGACCGCCGAACGCGCGCGCGATGTCATCTCGCGCCTGTTTGCCGCCTATCACCAGGACCCGGCCACCATGCCCGACCCCTGGCGCGCGGCGCTGCCCGGGCAGGAACCGCAGCGCAGCCGCCATATCGCCGATTTCATTGCCGGCATGACAGACCGCTATGCGATCGACCAATGTCGTCGGATCTATGGGCGTGCACCCGAGGGATTGAGCAATGTCTGACGCTATCCGCATCGCGCTGATCGGTGCGACCGGCCTGATCGGCAGGACCGTGATCGAGCAGGGCATCGGGCGCGAGGATGTGCGGCTTACGGGAATTGCCCGGCGCGAAGCGAAACTGCCGCGGGGGATCCGCATGGAGCTGTTCGTCGCCGATCCGGCCAAGTGGGGCGAGGTGATCGAGGCGGTGCGGCCCAAGGCCGTCATCTGCGCGCTGGGGACCACCTGGAAGAAGGCCGGTGCGGACGAGGCTGTCTTTCGCGCGGTCGATCACGACCTCGTGCTCGACACCGCGCGCGCGGCGAAGGAGCTGGGCGTAGAGCGCTTCGTCCATGTCAGCTCGGTCGGCGCGGACCCGATGGCCAAGGCCTTCTACCTGCGGGTGAAGGGCGAGGTCGAACGCGAGCTGTCCAAGCTGCGTTTCGACCGCTTCGACATCCTGCGTCCGGGCCTGCTGCGCGGGAGGCGCGAGGACGACCACCGTCCGGCCGAACGTTTCGGGATCGCGGCTGCGCCGTTCGCCAACCTGTTGCTCCACGGCAAGTACCGGAAATATCGCGGCATCAAGGCCGAGACCGTGGCTCAAGCGGCGCTGGCTCTCGCCAAGCGCGCGGCGCGCGGTCGCTTCGTGCATGATAACGACGCGATCCTGCGCGCGGCCAGGACGCTGCCGCTGATCGAACCGGGAGAAGGGTGATGTGGGAAACGGCATTCGGTGCCGCGAATGTTCTCGCCATGGTCATGTGGGCGGCGCTGATCCTTGCGCCGCGCTGGCCCGCGCTGCTGGCTGCGGTGCTGTATGTGGGGGTGGGGCTGCTGTGTCTTGCCTATTCCATCGGCATCGTCGGGATCCTGTCGGGCGCGCTCGATCCGGTTGGACCCGGCGGCTCGGCCGATTTCTCGACCATCGAGGGTGTCCGCGCCATCTTTGCCAGCGATGGCGGGGTCACGATCGGCTGGATCCACTATCTCGCCTTCGACCTCTTTGTCGGTCTGTGGATTGCGCGCGACGCCGATGCGAAGGGCTTCTCGCGCCTCGTCCAGGCACCCATCCTGCTCGCTACTTTCCTCGCCGGGCCGCTCGGCCTGTTCCTCTGGCTCGCCATTCGCGAGAAACGCGCACGCGAACAGGGTCGCTGGCAATAATCCTGCGCCGGAATCGGGTTGCGCGCAGCAACCGACATGCCATGATGCCTCGCACAGCTGAAAACAGCGGAGAGGATGGATGGCAGACGGCGAGATGCTCACTTTCGATGAGCTGATCCGGCACTGGGCGCGGAAAAAGCCCGACCAGGTCGCGCTCGAACAGGATGGGGAGGCGCTGACTTTCGCCGAGCTGGACGAACGCACGCGACAGATCGCGGCGATGCTGGAGGCGCAGGGCATCGCGAAAGGAGACCGGATCGCCTGGCTCGGCAAGAATGCGCGGCTCTATTTCGAACTGTTCTATGCCGCCGCCCGGATGGGCGTGGTCATGGTTCCGATCGGCTGGCGGCTGGCTGCGCCCGAAGTCGCCTACATCCTCGGCGATACGGGCGCCAAGCTGCTGTTTATCGACGAGGGTTTCGACGAGCTGGCCGCGAAAGCCTGCGGGCAGATGGATGCGCCGCCCGCGATCGTCGACACACCGGCTGCCAAGGCCCAGATCGAGGCCGCAGCTGCAAAAGAAATCAAAGGTGCGGGGCCGCACGATGCGGTGCTGCAGCTCTATACCTCGGGCACCACGGGCAATCCCAAGGGCGCGGTGCTGACCAATGCGAACCTGTTCTCGCTGCGCCTGCCCGCCGAAGAGGCGGCGCAGCCGTGGTCGAGCTGGGACGAGGACGAGGCAATCCTGATTTGCATGCCCTGTGCGCATATCGGCGGGACGGGCCTCGGGATCATGGCGGTCGCGGCGGGCATCCGTGCCATCGTGCAGGCCGAATTCACACCCGACGGCGTGCTCGACGGGTTCGAGCAGGGCATTACCCGCCTGTTCATCGTTCCCGCCGCGCTACAGATGGTGATCCAGCACCCGCGCGCGAAATCGACCGACATGTCTGCGGTCAAATATGTGCTCTACGGCGCGGCACCGATCCCGCTCGACCTGCTGCGCGAAGCGGTGCAGACGATCCCCGGCGCAGGCTTCCTGCAATGCTACGGCATGACCGAAACCACCGGCACCATCGCGATCCTGCCGCCGGACGACCACACGCTCGAGGGCAACGAGCGGATGAAGTCGGCGGGCAAGGCGGTCCCGGGCGCCGAGCTCAAGGTCGTGGGCGAGGATGGC
>JBFOLW010000133.1:0-8385 GCA_040830305.1 Erythrobacter sp. | reverse complement strand
TTCGATCCCGCTTCGAAACAGGCGCTGCTCGAGGCGCCCGACCTGCGTCAGCGCTGCGAGCTGATGATCCAGCTGATGCAGTTCTTCGCGCTGCGCGACGACGGCGACCAGATCGTCACGCTCCAATAGTCTCAAACCCGCGGATGCGGGTGTGACGACCTAGATCCCGAAGCTGTTCCGCAATCCGTCGATCACATACTGCGCAGCCAGCGCCGCCAGCAGGACGCCGAGCACGCGGGTAATCGCGGCCTCGACCTTGTCGCCGAACAGGCGCATCAGCGGTCCGGCGGCAATCAGCGCGAGCATGGTAATGACCAATGCGGCGGCGAGGGCGCCAAGGACGATCAGCGATTCTTCCAGGCCCTGCGCCTCATTCATCAGCAGCATGATCGCGGCAATCGCGCCCGGCCCTGCGAGCATGGGGATGGCCATGGGGAAGACCGATACGTCTTCCACCTCGGGTGTCGCGGCAACCCGCTCGGCACGCTCCTCGCGGCGCTGCGTGCGCTTTTCGAAGACCATTTCGAAAGCAATCCAGAACAGCATCAGCCCGCCCGCGATACGGAAGCTGTCGAGCTCGATATGCAAGGCGCCGAGCAGGTCCTCGCCGAACAGCGCGAACACCAGCAGGATGACCAGTGCGATGCCGCTTGCACGGATTGCCATGTTGCGCCGCTGTGCCGCGGTCGCGCCCTTGGTCAGCCCGGCATAGATCGGCGCGCATCCGGGTGGGTCGATCACGACGAACAGCGTGATGAAGGCGGAGACGAACAAGGCGGTCATGTCATTCCTCCGCGGGTGCGTCGACGCTGCCCGCCATGGCGTCGATCATCTGTCCATCGCGATAGATCATCAGCTTCCAGTGGCGTGACAGATCGGGTGAAACGACGAAGGTCAGGAACAGGCTGCTGTCGGAACTGACCTGGTCGAAATAGGTTCCACCGGCGACCGGACGCGACTGCTCGGCCTGTGCGCGCAGATCCGCGGCAAGGTCGCGCCGGGGACACTCGGCAACAGCGGTGCGGACGAATTCGGGGGCTGCAAGCGGCGTGTCGAGCGTATCGCCCTGGTCGAGCGTCCAGCGATATTCGCCATCGCGCTGACGCTCCCAGACAGTAGTGAAATAGCCACTGGTGCCATCGGGACGCTGCCACGCGCCGCGCGCGACCGCGAGCGAGCCATCGCAGCTCGACCAGACGTGATGCGGTTGCCATTGCACCGACTGCGGCGGATTGGACCGGCCCGACAGCCACGCGCGCGCATTGACCGGCTCGGGCACGAACATCACCGCATCGTCGGCGGCGAAGTCACGAAACGCGGTCCATTGCCCGTCTTCCTGCGCTGCGCGAGCGAAGGCAAGTTCAGCGGCCACCACTTTCGACGGATTGGCAGTCGGGGTGAGCATTCGCGCGTAGCGATCGCGCGGATCCTGATTGGCTGAACAGGCTGCAAGGCCCAGCGCCATCAGCGCAACGGTAAATCTCACAGCGCGCCTTCGGGCAGGTCAAGGCCTTCGTTGCGATAGGCCGCCACCAGCGTATTGCGCAGCAGCACAGCGATGGTCATGGGACCCACGCCTCCCGGAACGGGAGTGATCGCCGACGCGACACCCTGTGCCCCGGCATAGTCGACATCGCCGACGAGGCGACCCTTCTCCGCGCCCGGTTCGGGCGGCAGGCGGTTGATGCCGACATCGATCACCGTGGCGCCGTCCTTGAGCCAATCGGCCCTGACCATTTCGGCGCGCCCGACGGCGGCGACGACGATATCGGCTCGCTTGACCACCGCAGGCAGGTCCTTTGTCCGGCTGTGCGCGATGGTGACGGTGGCGTTGGCGTCGAGCAGCAGTTGCGCCATCGGCTTGCCGACGATGTTGGAGCGACCGATCACCACTGCATCGAGCCCCGAGAGGTCGCCCAGCCGGTCGGTCAGTAGCATCATGCAGCCGAGCGGCGTGCAGGGCACGAAGCCGCTCTGCCCGACCGCAAGGCGCCCCGCATTCGTAACGTGGAAACCATCGACGTCCTTGTCGGGGCTGATCGCAGCGATCACCGCCTGCTCGTCGAGATGGTCGGGCAGCGGCAGTTGCACCAGGATGCCGTCGACCGCCGGGTCGGCATTGAGCCGTTCGACCTGCGCCAGCAAATCGGCAGCGGACGTGTCGGCGGGCAGGCGATGTTCGAAGCTTTCCATGTTCGCGGCCACGGTCGCCTTGTGCTTGCTGCGCACATAGACCTGGCTGGCGGGGTCCTCGCCCACCAGCACCACGGCCAGGCCCGCCTTGCGACCCGATGCAAACTGGAACTTGGCGGCATGCTCGCCCACCCGCTCGCGCAGTTTCGCGGCCAAGGCCTTCCCGTCGATTACCTGCGCCGTCATCAGCCGTTGATCACGTTGCCGAGGACGATGAGGACGATGTTGAGCAAGATGATCAGCACCAGCGGCGAGAAGTCGATCGCGCCCGTATTGGGCATCACATTACGTATCGGCCGCAACACGGGCTCGAGGAAACGATTGATTGCCATGTAGAAGCTGGCGAGGAAATCGTTCGACCGGTTCACCACGTTGAAGGCGAACAGCAGGCCGATGATGAACTGGATGATGATCAGCATCACCAGCACGTTGGTGAGCATGGCGATGATCTGGTAGACTGTACTGAGCGCCTGCATGTGACCGAGCGTTCCCTTGCGTTTTGGCTATGGGGCGCGTCTTACAAGCGCAATACGCCGCGCGCCACCCCTCTCCGACGGGTTACGCCCCGCGGCTAACAAGCGTTCCCGCGCCGCGCGCGGTGAAGAATTCGAGCAGCATCGCATGCGGCACGCGCCCGTCGAGTACGACCGCCGCCTCGCAGCCCGATTCGACCGCCTGCACGCAGGTTTCGAGCTTGGGAATCATGCCCCCCGAGATCGTTCCGTCGTCGCGCAACCGGTGGATGTCGGCAGGCGTCAGGTCGGTCAGCAATTCGCCCTGCTTGTCGAGCACCCCCGAGACATCGGTCAGCAGCAGTAGCCGCGCCGCACCCAGCGCCGCCGCGAGCGCCCCGGCCATGGTGTCGGCGTTGATATTGTAGGTGTGGCCGTCTTCGCCCACGCCGATCGGTGCGACCACCGGGATCATGCCCGCCGCGGTGACTGTCTCGATGATCGTGGAGTCGATCTTCGCCGGCTCGCCGACAAAGCCGAGGTCGAGCGCGTTCTCGATATTGCTGTCGGGATCCTTCTGCGTGCGTTGCAGCTTGGTTGCAGTGACGAGGCCGCCATCCTTGCCCGATATGCCGATCGCCTTGCCGCCCGCGCGCGCGATCGAACCCACGATTGCCTTGTTGATCGCGCCCGAGAGGACCATCTCGGCGACCTCCGCGGTCTGCTTGTCGGTCACGCGCAATCCATCGACGAAGGTCGTCTCGACGCCCAGCTTTTCGAGCATCGCGCCAATCTGCGGCCCGCCGCCGTGGACCACCACCGGGTTGATCCCGACCGCTTTCAGCAGCACCACGTCTTCGGCGAATTCGCGCGCGGCGCGATCGTAGCCCATCGCGTTGCCGCCATATTTCACCACGAAGCTGCGCCCCGCATAGCGCTGGAAATAGGGCAGCGCCTCGATCAGCGTTTCGGCCTTGGCGTGGATGTCGCGTGTCTCGGTCATGGCGTGCCGGACTAGACGCGCCGCGCGCGCGAGGCAAAGCTTTCCGCGCATCAGGGATACTCCGACGTTAGCTTAGCGCCCATTTGAAATCCCCATCTGTCAAAAGGGCCAAAAGCGCACCGAGTGGGTATCTCGACTTAGAACGCCGAACTCGACCCCGCCTGGTCCCGTTGGACGCGGGTACCTTGGCGACAGAGCGACGGACCACTAGCGCTGTATGGTCTGCTGTGCCCGGCCGATGAACCGTAGCTAAACCCCTGATAAACCGCCGATGAACCGGCTCGTTTTGTCAATCGCAGCGCACATTCCGGCGCAAATCCGGGAGCCGCTAGCGTGGCGCGACCGTATCACCGGTCCCGATAACGAACATAAGGGTATCGCAAATGAACAAGTTTACTGCACTAGCCGCCACGTTTCTCGCCGCCACCGGCGCCACTGCCGCCAGCGCCCAGCTGGCCGGCCCGGTCACCGGCACGCTCGGCGCGGCCGCCGATGCCACGGTGAACGCAAATGTCGACCCGCAGCCGACCATCGACCGGGCGCAGCGGGCAACGACCCGTACTGTCGACACCGCCAAGCGCACTGCCGAAGAGGCCAAGAAGCGTGCCGACAGCGTGCGCGAGACGGCCAAGCGCAAGGTCGATTTCGCGGCCGAGCAGGCGCAGCAGCGCGTCGACCAGGCAACCGATGCCGAGGCCGCGATCGATGTTGGCGGTAGCGCCGATGCACAGGTCACGGCACCCGGCGCCGAGGCTTCGCTCGATGCCGACGCGCGAGCCGAGGCGGATACGCGCCCCGAGCGCTAAGGATCGCAATAGCAAGGACCGACCGATGGGGTTCCCCTCCCTGCCCATCGGCGGTCCTGCAGAGGGCGGCGGGCCGGTCCCGCCGCCCTCCTTTCGCGCGCGATGCACTTTCCGATGGGGCGGATTTCCGCTTCCCTTCGCCCCGCCTCTCCGCATATTTCGGGGTGATGAAACCGCTCCTCCCGACTGCCGCCGCGCTCAGCGCATCACTGCTCACCGCCTGCGCCACGCCCGCAATCTCCCCGCCGCACGAACAGGACGGCTTCTGGCAGGCGCTGTCGAGCCATTGCGGCAAGGCCTATGCGGGCGGGCTCGCCAGCGATGATGCGCGCGACGCCGACTGGGCGGGCAAGGCAATGGTCGCGCATTGGACCGAGTGCAGCGATACCCGTGTCGCCATCGCCTTCCATGTCGCGGACCCCGAGGAGCCAGGCGGGTGGAACCGCAGCCGGACGTGGATCGTGACACGCGATAGCGAGGGAGACGGCACGCGCTTCACGCTCAAGCACGACCACCGGCATGCGGATGGCGAGGCCGATGCGGTGACCTTCTACGGTGGCACAACTGCCGGTTCCGGCAATGCAGGCGGGCAGGATTTCCCGGTCGACGATGACAGCATCGCGCTGTTCGAACGGGAGGGCTTGGGCGCCTCACTGACCAATGTCTGGCGGATCGAGGTCGATCCCGCAGGCGAGCCCGGCGCGATATTCGCCTACCAGCTAACCCGCCGCAACGATCCCACCCGCATGTTCCGCGTCGAGATGGACGCGGCCACGCCGGTCCCTGCACCCCCGCCCGCGTGGGGTTGGTAAGGCGCAGGCAGCGAAGGCGCGCGAAGCACCTATCCCGCGGGTTCGGAGGTCACGTCTTCGGCAGCTGCACCTTCGTCGGGAACATTGGTCATCGGCGTGTCGGGCGTGTCGACCGGAACCGCCTCGGGGGCGGGTTCGGCCACGATCAGTTCGCCCCCGCCTTCGTCGGTGGCATCGACCGCGTAGGTCGTGTCTTCCTGCGCCCCGCAGGCGGCGAGGCCCAGCGCGGCGACCAGCGGCAGGGCGGCTGTGAGGATAGGGGTGTTCATCGGCAATTCTCCTGTTCGGGGACGGGTGCGTAAGGCGGATGAGCCTCGCACTCCCGCCCGCGCCACGCAAGCGCGCGGGGCGGGAGGACGACGGGCCGTCAGGCCGCGGCGTATGCTGCGACATCAATTGGGAAGCCTTCTCTTCAGTGTGGTGCACAGTGAGGGATGCTATTGAAACCAGCGGCGGCTTGATTGGTGCGGGCCAGGATTGCGTGCGCAGGGGTGTCTTGTGCCTGATGTAGGCTACACGTATAGGCGTCGGCCCGCTCGCGGATGATGCTGCACTTACAGGAGGAGGCAGAAGATGTTTGCATTGCTGAAACCTCCGTTCGCGCCGGAGCGCCTTTTGGCGCGCGCCACCGCCTGAGCTGTCCCCGATTGAGCGGAAGGGCTGCCAGGCCCCGATGCTCCCGCGAGGGGACTATCCATGTATCTACGGTTTACCGTGCCCAAGGCGCACGGAGGCACGGTCACGCGCGCGCATGTCGCGGCGGGTCCGTTCCGGATCGCGAGCAATCTCTACTGGGATGGCGATCGCGAAAACGAGCCAGTCCTAATTGCGCTGCGGCGTGAGTTAGACTGGTTCAACGATGAACTGCCCGTGCCCAAACGCCTCGGCGTAAAGGCGCGAGGTGTGTGGTGGGACGACGGCATCTGCTGGTTCCGCGACGATGCGCACGAGATGCTTGCCCATATGCACGCACTCGTGAGCCTGGTCGAGGAATGCGGCGTACCCGTGGAGCATAACTGGACCCGCGATCCGGGCCAACTGCTCTACCGGGATCGCTGGCAGGTCGTCGCAAAGCCGGAGCGGTATCTGCTCCACTAATCCAAGGGCGGGCGCAGCTTGCTGCACGTCTAGCGGGGACGCTCCGACAGAGGTCGGTGCGAAAACATAAAAGGAGGCAACCATGCCATACGATTACGAGAACGAGCCGAGCTTTCGAGCGGACCAGCAAGCGGCGTAAAGGCTATCCGAGCGAGACGTGCGTCAAGCGCGGCAAGCGGACGATCAAGGGCGGGATGGTCGAACTGCTCGAGAAGCTCGGACGCGAGGATCCGTGCCCCTGCGGTTCGCGGAACAGGTTTCAAGCGTTGCTGCCTGAAGAGCGGGCGGTATGACGGAGCCGAGCAGCGAGACTATTGGCGGTGATCAGCGCGCCTTGCGCCCGCCGACTATCCCGAAACCGGGTACGGGCCGGTCCTCGTCATGGTCGCCGTGGTACATATCCATGAAGACCGTGGTCTGCGCTGGCTGGCCGCCCTTGCACTCGACCCGGTAGATATCGACGATCCCGCCGAAGGGCGACATCCCGCCACTTCCGAGCCGTTCGAACTTGGGCCGTTTCAAATTGTCGCAACGAAGACGCGATAAATAGGCGCGTTCACCGGCAGGTCCGTCGACGCGGACGGGATTCCGTTCGCTGCCGAGCGGGTAAGCAGATGCTCGTTCAATAGCGGCAGAGATATCTTCCTCGGACATCCCCTCATCATCGCCGAAGAGCGACCCCAACAGCGCACCGATGCCTTTCGTGCCGCCGCTTTCCTCTTCCTCGATCGTCGCCTCGGCTGTGGCGACCTCCTCATCGCTCGCAGGGGCGAGGGCTTCGGCGAGCAATCCCTCATCGGAAAGGGTAGAACCCTCCTGCGCAAGTGCGGGGCTCATGGAGAGGAAGCTTGCGCCGGCAATCGCGGCAAGGTGATGAAATTTCATTGGCAGCTCGACCACGATCCCCTTAGTCATCCCTTTTTCTTGCCGACATCTACTCCGCCGCCTGCGCTCCCTCGCCGTCTTCCCCGAACAGGCCCGGGCCGTCGTCCTCGGCTTCTTCTTCGTTCGCGGCCTTGGCCTTGTTGCGCTTGTCGAAGCTCGACCAGACGGTGTTCCAGTCGCCGCGGGTGGCGCCCTTCGAATATTCGGTCGCGCGGGTTTCGAAGAAGTTGGCGTGTTCGACGCCGTTCAAGAGCGGGGCGAGCCAAGGCAGCGGGTGGTCGTCGACCATGTAGATCGGCTGCAGGCCCAGCTGGCTGAGGCGCCAGTCGGCGATGTAGCGGATATACTTCTTGATTTCCTTCGCGGTCATGCCCGGCACCGGGCCATCCTCGAAGGCGAGGTCGATGAAGGCATCCTCCAGCCGCACCGTCTTCTGGCACATGTCCATGATGTCTTCCTTGACCGCCTTGGTCAGGCAGTCGCGCTCGCGGACGAATTCGTGGAACAGGCGGGTGATGCCTTCGCAGTGGAGGCTCTCGTCGCGGACCGACCAGCTGACAATCTGGCCCATGCCCTTCATCTTGTTGAAGCGCGGGAAGTTCATCAGCATGGCGAAGCTGGCGAACAGCTGGAGGCCTTCGGTGAAGCCGCCGAACATCGCCAGCGTGCGGGCGATATCCTCGTCGGTGTCGACGCCGAATTCCTGCAGATAGTCGTGCTTGTCCTTCATTTCCTCATATTCGAGGAACATGCCGTATTCGCTCTCGGGCATGCCGATCGTGTCGAGCAGGTGCGAATAGGCCGCGATGTGCACCGTCTCCATGTTGGAGAAGGCGGTGAGCATCATCTTGATCTCGGTCGGCTTGAACACGCGGCCGTATTTGTCGTGGTAGCAATCCTGCACCTCGACATCGGCCTGGGTGAAGAAGCGGAAGATCTGTGTGAGCAGGTTGCGCTCGTGCTCGGTGAGCTTCTGCGCCCAGTCGCGGCAGTCCTCGCCCAGCGGCACTTCTTCGGGCAGCCAGTGCACCTGCTGCTGGCGCTTCCAGAACTCGTAGGCCCAGGGGTACTCGAAGGGCTTGTAGGTCTTGCGGGCTTCGAGCAACGACATGTTGTGGGTCTCCGGTTTTTCGCGT
>JBFOLW010000132.1:0-2089 GCA_040830305.1 Erythrobacter sp. | reverse complement strand
GGAGATGCCTGCCTTCGAGCCTTCGCCCATGGCTACCACGATCTGCTTGTAGGGCACATCGGTGACGTCGCCTGCGCCGAACACGCCGGGCAGGGTGGTACGGCCTTCCGCGTCGGTGACGATCTCGCCGAATTTGGTCAGCTCGAGGCCCGACCCCTGCAGCCATTCGGTGTTCGGCACGAGGCCGATCTGTACGAATACGCCCTCCAGCTCAATCCGGCGTTCCTCGCCCGATGTGCGGTCCTTCAGCACCAGCCCGTCGACCTTGCCTTCGCTGCCGGTGATCTCGGTCGTCTGGCCGCTGGTGACGATCTCGACATTGGCCATCGAACGCAGCTTCTTCTGCAGCACTTCGTCGGCGCGCAGCTTGTCGTCATATTCGATCAGCGTGACATGGCCGACGATCTTGGCGAGGTCGATCGCCGCCTCGACGCCCGAATTGCCGCCGCCGATCACCGCGATCCGCTTGCCCTTGAACAGCGGACCATCGCAGTGCGGGCAATAGGCGACACCCTTGTTGCGATATTCGGCCTCGCCGGGGACGCCGAGATTGCGCCAGCGTGCACCGGTGGCGAGGATCAGGCTGCGGGCCTTGAGGCTCGCCCCATTGCCGAGCTCGACCGTGTGCAGGCCGCCCTCTTCCTTGGCGGGCACGAGTTTCACCGCCTTGGCGAGATCCATCAGGTCGATTTCGTACTCGCCGACGTGGCGCTTGAGCTCGCCCGCCAGCTTGGGCCCTTCGGTATAGGTCGTGCCGGGCAGGTTCTCGATGCCCAGCGTGTCGTGGAGTTGCCCGCCGAAGCGCTCGGCGGCGATACCCGTGCGAAAGCCCTTGCGCGCGGTATAGATTGCGGTCGTGGCACCCGCCGGTCCGCCGCCCACCACCAGTACTTCGAATGGATCCTTTGCGCTCAGCTTCTCCGCCGCCTTTGCCTCGCTGCCCGTATCGAGCCGGGCGAGGATTTCGGGCAGTTCCATCTTGCCGTTGTAGAACGGTTCGCCGTTGAGGAAGGTGGCAGGCACCGCCATGACTTCGCGCGCATCGACCTCGTCCTGGAATGTGCCGCCCTCGATCAGCGTCGCGGTGATGCGCGGGTTCTCGAACGCCATCAGCGTCAGCGCCTGAACCACGTCAGGGCAGTTGTGGCAGCTGAGCGAGAAATACATCTCGAAATTGAAATCACCCTCGAGCCCGCGGACCTGTTCTAGCAGGTCGGCATCGACCTTGGGCGGATGGCCGCCGGCCCACAGCAACGCCAGCACCAGCGAGGTAAACTCGTGCCCCATCGGCAGGCCGGCGAAGCGCACCCACTTCTCGGCATCGCTGGCGCGGCGGATCACGAAGCTGGGCTTGCGCTCGTCGGTGCCGTCGAATTGCGTGCTGACGAGGTCATGCAGCGAGGCGATTTCCTCAAGCAGCTCGCGGGTCTGCGCACTCTTGGCATCATCGCCGAGCGAGGCGACCAGTTCGACCGGCTCTCGCAGATTGGCGAGATAGGTCTTCAGCTGCTGGGTCATCGTTGCATCGAGCATGGGTGGACTCCGGGCGTCGGGTGGGACGGTGTTCGAAATTTCGGGGGAGAGGAAAAGGCCCGGGGCGGGGGGGAGGGAGATGCCCCGGGCCTTCCAGCGACCCGAGTCTTGGCTCGGGTGGATGTACGGGCGCCGCTAGAGCGCCCGATCTGTAGCCGGGATGAACGGCTTAGATCTTGCCGACGAGGTCGAGCGAGGGAGCCAGCGTGTCGCTGCCTTCTTCCCAGGCTGCCGGGCAGACCTGGCCGGGATTGTTGCGTACGTACTGGGCGGCGCGGATCTTGCGAACCAGCTCGTTGGCATTGCGGCCGACGCCTTCGCAGGTCTGTTCGACCAGCTGGATGACGCCGTCGGGATCGACCACGAAGGTTGCGCGGTCGGCCAGGCCGACGCCTTCACGCAGCACGTCGAAATTGCGTGCCAGCACGTGGTTCTGGTCGCCGAGGAACGGGAAGTCCAGCTTGCCGATCTTCTCGCTGGTGTCGTGCCAGGCCTTGTGGCTGAAGTGGGTGTCGGTCGACACGCCATAGACTTCGACGTCGAGCTTCTGGAGCAT
>JBFOLW010000131.1:0-6629 GCA_040830305.1 Erythrobacter sp. | reverse complement strand
GTGACCGTCGGCATCGGCCAGCGGCTCTTCGACGAAATGCAGCCGCAATGGTTGCGGATCGGCGGGTACTGGTACCCGCGCGGCGGTATCCCCATCGACGTCTTCTGGCAGAGCGGTGCGCCGCCCGAAGGCCTGTGGTTGCCAGACCAGGGCGTCTCTTCCTATCGCGGCCGCGGCTAACCTTCCCGGACGCCCGCTCGCATGACCAAGCACTACGACGCCGTCATAATCGGGGCTGGCCACAACGGGCTGGTCTGCGCCTTCTACCTCGCGCAGGCAGGCCTCAAGGTCCGCATCGTCGAGCGTCGCGCTGTCGTCGGGGGCGCAGCGGTGACCGAGGAATTCCACTCGGGTTTCCGCAATTCGGTGGCGAGCTACACCGTCAGCCTGCTGCAGCCCAAGGTCATCCGCGACATGCGGCTGGCCGAGCATGGCTACCGCGTGATCGAGCGGCCGATCTCGAACTTCCTGCCGCAGGAAGATGGCGGCTATCTCAAGCTCGGCGGCGGTCTTGAGCGGACGCAGGCCGAGTTCGCCCGCTTTTCGCAGGCCGATGCCGCAGCCTTGCCGGCCTATTACGAGGCGCTCGAAGGCGTCGCCAAGGTGCTGCGCGACCTGGCGCTGAAATCGCCGCCCAATGTCGGCGAAGGCCTGCGCACGCTGATCGCGGGCGCAGCGCAGGGCTGGGGCATTTCGCGGCTCGATCTGAAGGCCAAGCGCGACATCCTCGACCTGTTCACCAAGTCGGCAACCAGCTTTCTCGGCCAGTGGTTCGAGAGCGAGGCAGTCAAGGCCGCCTTTGGCTTCGACGCGGTGGTCGGCAATTACGCCTCGCCCGAGACGCCGGGAAGCGCCTATGTCCTGCTTCACCACGTCTTCGGCGAGGTCAACGGCAAGAAGGGCGCGTGGGGCCACTGCGTCGGCGGCATGGGCACGATCACGCAGATCATGGCCGAAGTCTGCCGCCGGAACGGGGTCGAGATCAGTCTCGAAGCGCCAGTCGAGAAAGTGCTGGTCGACGGCGATACGGTCGCCGGCGTAAGGCTCGATAGCGGCGAGGAGATTGCCGCCACACGCGTGATCGCCAATGTCGGCCCCGGGCTGCTCTACGGCAAAATGCTGGACGATGCCCACCAGCCGGAAGATTTCCGCCGCCGGATGCGAGGGTTCAAGGCGGGCGGCGGTACCTTCCGCATGAATGTCGCGCTGTCCGAACTGCCGCGTTTTACCGCCCTGCCCGAACCCGGCGAGCACCACCAGTCTGGTATCATCATAGCACCCACTCTCGACTACATGGACAAGGCGTTCCTCGACGCGAAGGCGCATGGCTGGTCCACAAGGCCGATCGTCGAGATGCTGATCCCGAGCACGGTCGACGACAGCCTCGCTCCGCCAGGGCAGCATGTCGCGAGCCTGTTCTGCCAGCAATTCGCCCCCGAACTTCCGTCCGGGGAAGACGGCACTGCGCGCGATTGGGACGACGAGGAAGATGCCGCCGCCGATACGATCATCGAAACGGTCGAAGCGCACGCGCCGGGCTTTCGCGCATCGATCCTCGGCCGGCAGGTGCTCAGCCCCAAGGGCCTGTATCGCAAATTCGGCCTTGTTGGGGGCGATATCATGCACGGGCATATGAGCCTCGACCAGCTGTGGTCGGCCCGCCCCGTGCTCGGCCACGGCGCCTATCGCGGTCCCGTGAAGGGCCTCTACATGTGCGGCGCCGGCACGCATCCCGGCGGCGGGGTAACCGGCGCGCCGGGCCACAATTGCGCGCGCGAGGTAATCGCCGACCGTGGTAATTGGCGTCGGTTCTCAGCCTGTTAGCTTATTCGGGAAAGCCCGATGGCGGAGAGGGTGGGATTCGAACCCACGATACGGTTGCCCGTATACCGCATTTCGAGTGCGGCGCATTCGACCTCTCTGCCACCTCTCCGCTATGTCGGGTGCGCTTGCGGGCCATGGGCCCCGGTCGAAGCGAGCGCGCCGATTAGCCGAGCACTTCCGCCTTGCCAAGCCCCTTTTCGCGAGAATTCGGGGGATCAATCTCCAGAGGCCATTGTAAGCCGGCGCGTCGCCCCCATATCCTCCCCTCTCATGGATCGCGCACAATACTTCTCCGCCCAGGCCGGTCGCACCATCGATGCGCCGCGCCGCGTCAAGAGCCGCTTCGCCATCGGCGATGTGGTCAAGCATCGCGTGTTCGATTTCCGCGGGGTAATCTTCGACATCGACCCGGTGTTCGCCAATAGCGACGAATGGTACGAGGCGATCCCCGAGGACATCCGGCCGGATCGCAACCAGCCTTTCTATCACCTGCTCGCGGAGAGCGACGACAGCGACTATGTCGCCTATGTCAGCCAGCAGAACCTCGTGGTGGATTCGGTCTCGGGCCCCGTCTCGCATCCCGATGTGCACCAGTATTTCGAGCATTTCGAAAACGGTCGCTACCGCATGCGCCGCAGCATGACACACTGATCGCCCCAGGCGGTCAGTTCTTGATCTTCCATCCGGATTTCAAAAGCTTGTAAGTACCAAGCGCCAGCAACGCATTGACTAGGAGCAAGCCGATCGCGGCCATCGCCACGGCGGTTTGATCGCCGATATCGCTCTGGCCGAGAAAGCCGTAGCGATAGCCCGAAATCACGTAGAAGAACGGATTGGCGCGGCTTACCGCCTGGAATGCCGGGGCGAGCCGGTCGATGATGTAGAACGTACCCGACAGCATCGCCAGCGGCGCGATCACGAAATTGGTGACTGCGGCATTGTGATCGAACTTCTCTGCCCAGATCGATGCGAGCAGGCCCAGCAGCGAGAGCATGACCGCCCCCATCAGGCCGAACCAGACCACCGCCCAGGGCGCCGCCATCGCAAGGCTGACACCGGGGTAGAGCAGCATGGCGCCCGCGACGACGAAGCCGACGGCAACCGCGCGGGTTACCGCCGCACCGATGATCCCCGCCATCAGTTCGCCTTCCGACAGCGGCGGCATCAGCAGGTCGATGATCGTACCCTGGATCTTGCCGGACAGCAGCGAGAAGCTCGAATTGGCGAAGGCATTCTGCATCATCGCCATCGCAATCAGGCCCGGTGCAACGAAGGTCGGGAAGTTGACTCCGAGTACCTCGCGCCCTCCGCGCCCCAGCGCGACCGAGAAGATGACAAGGAAAAGCAGCGTGGTGACCGCGGGAGCCCAGATTGTCTGCGTCTGGACCTTGAGAAACCGCCGCACCTCCTTCATATAGAGGCTCCACAGGCCGATCCCGTTGATCCCACGAATCACCGGGCGCCCCCGCGGCGGAAACCGGCCCTTCCCTCCGGCATTATCCTCCACGAAGGAGGCGTCCGGGTGTTCGCTTCCGGGCGATGCGGGCTGGGCTTGATCCACCATGGGGGCGCGACTAGGCCCAAGCGTCACGGCATGCAAGCCGCGGCGTCGAGACACGAAATACAGGACTGCAGATGAGCTGGACCGACGAACGGATCGCAACGCTTAAGAAGATGTGGGAAGGCGGTTCGACCGCCAGCCAGATCGCCGAGGAACTTGGCGGGGTCAGCCGCAATGCGGTGATCGGCAAGGCGCACCGGCTCGGCCTCAAGTCGCGCCCGTCGCCGGTCAAGGCCAACGAGAAGAAGAAGGCTCCGCCCAAGGCCAAGCCCGCGCCCAAGCCGGTGGCCAAGAAAGTGGTGAAACCTGCCGCGAAACCTGCGCCGGCCGCACCTGCAAAGCCCGCCGCCGCACCTGCGCCGAGGCAGGACGCCACGGTCCCGTCGCAGCCGCTGCCCAACAAGACGCCCGACCTGCCGAAGATCGTTTCGGTCGGCCCCGGCGGCTTCCTGCGGCAGGGCCCCGGCGACCAGCAGGCGCCGATCCCGCCCGCGCCGCCGCGTCGGCTGGTCCCGGCCAAGCCGAGCCCCGAAATCGCGGACAAGACCAGCCTGCTCGACCTGTCGGACAAGGTTTGCCGCTGGCCGATGGGCCATCCCGGCGAACCCGATTTTCATTTCTGCGGCGAAGCCGTGAACCCCGGTTTCCCCTATTGCGTGGAGCATTGCGGACGGGCCTATCAGGCCCAGCTGCCGCGCGGTGCGCGCCGTCCCCCTCCGCCGCTGCCTTTCGGCGGACCTCGCGTGCGCTGACACTGCGCCTAGCTTTCCGGGTCGCACCTGCCTCCGACGAAAAATCGCGGAGGTAAATTTGTTAAGCACGTCGATTGACCCTGCGCTCACACGGCTGGGGTAATCGCGTGTGAGAACGGTCCGATTCGGGCCGTCGGGGAGGGTGCGAAAGGGGTATGGACTGGACGAGCATCACTTTTGGCGCCTTCATGGCGCTCGTGGTGGTGTTCGCCACATCCGCCGTCTCGCTTGCCGCGATCATGCGGCAACAATTCCTGCTGTGGATGGCAGCCCGCAGCCTTTCGATCGGTTTGCTCGCGCTCACTTTCGAGCCCGCCGGGGCCTATCTGTTCGACAGCCTCGAACAATGGCACGCTGCGCGTGTGTTAGCCACCGACCTGATGGTGGGAATTACCGGGCCGTTGCTTGCGACGTATGTCGGCTCGGAGCACGGACTGCGAAAGACCCGTATCTTCCTGTGGTCGATGCTCCCCGTCGGCGTCGCCATTTCCCTGTTCTCGGGTTTCGCAGCGCAATCCCGGCTGCTCGATTGGCTGCACGACCTGGTGCTGGCCGGACTGATCGCCGGATTGATGGTCGCCTTGGTAAATGCGATCCGGGCGGGAAGCAGGCCGGCGGCATTCCAGGCAGGCGCCTGGGCGCCAGCGATCTCGATCGGTCTGGTTGCATTTTATTTCGAGCTTATCCGGCTCGAACCCATGCCCTTCTACGCCCAAGCCATGCTGGTTGCCTTCTCGATCGAATATGTCGTCACCGCGGCGGGCATCGGGGATGGCATGGTCCGTACCGAACAGGAACGCGACGAGGCGCGCGCCGGCTTGCAGGCCGCGCAGAAAGCCAATGCGATCGATCCGCTCACGCAGATTGCCAATCGCCGCGGGCTGGTCGAAGCCTTTTCCGACAAGGCGCGCGGCAGGCCCTCTGGCCTGGCGGTCATCGATTGCGATCATTTCAAGCGCATCAACGACATGTTCGGCCACGATGTCGGCGACGAAGTCCTCTGCGCCGTCGCCCGGGGCCTCAGGCACGAGAATGTGTTCGCAGCGCGGCATGGCGGCGAGGAATTCGTGGCACTGCTCTATGGGCCCGATTGGCAGGTCCTTGCCGAGAATATCCGGAGGCGGATTACGATATCGGTGCTCGAACTCGTGCCCCAGATCCCCTTCCCGGTGACCGCCAGCACCGGCCTTGCCGAGGTAACCGAGCTCGACACGCTCGACACTGCGGTGAAACGGGCGGATATCGCGCTTTACGCTGCCAAGGATGCCGGGCGCGACACCCTGCTGGTCCACTCCTCCTGCGGAACGGTCAGTCCAAACCTGCTGCGCAGCGCCTGACCGCTCCGCTCGCTTCCGCAAAACCGCTGGCAAGCCTGCCTTGGCTCGCTATGTCGGAGGCGACCAATAGGGAAGGATCACCATGCCGCTTTCACTCCATGCCGCCTATGTCCCGAGCGCATTGCAAATGCTCGGTACCGCCAACCACCTGATCGACACCGCCGAGAAATGGTGCCGCGAGAATGATTGCGGACACGACGAGTTCATCGGTGCCCGCGTGTTCGAGGACATGTTGCCGTGGTCCTATCAGGTGAAATGCGTCGCCGAACACACGCAGGGCTCGATCGAAGGCGTGCGCAAGGGAGTCTATTCGCCCGACCTCAATCCGCCGCCGTCGACCTTCGGGGATTTGCGCACCAAGCTTGCCGGCGCGGTCGAATCGATGAAGGCGCTCACCGAAGACGAGATGGAGGGCTGGATCGGTCAGCCGATGCGGTTCGAATTCAAGGACCGCGGAATGGATTTCACGGTCGAGGACTTCCTGCTCAGCTTCAGCCAGCCCAATTTCTACTTCCACTGCGCGACGGCCTACAACATCCTCCGCATGAAGGGCGTACCCGTCGGCAAGATGGATTTCATGGGCCGGGTCCGCATCAAGGCCTGAGGCAGGCCGCCTAGCGCTTGCGGGCGAACCAGATGGTGTGGCGCGGCCCCTTGTTGTTGGGCCGCGCACGCACCTCGCGCACCTCGACATCGAAGCCGCTTTCCTTGAGCCTGACGGTGAACTTGTGGTCCGGCGCGGCCGACCAGACGGCGAGGATGCCGCCGGGCCTCAGCGCGTCGCGCGCCTTGCCGAGACCGGTCTTCGAATAGATCCGGTAGTTCGCGTCGCGCACGATTCCGTCGGGGCCGTTGTCGACGTCGAGTAGTATGGCATCGTATTTTTCGCTGGTGCCGTCATTGGCGTCGTCGATCAGCGCTGCGACGTCGCAGATCACGACTTTACCGCGCGGGTCGGACAGGCTCTCGTCGGTCAAATGCGCCAGCGGACCTTCGGCCCATTCGAGAATTTCGGGCACGATCTCGGCCACGGTCACCGATCCGCCCTCGGGCAGCTTGTCGAGCGCGGCGCGATAGGTGAAGCCCATGCCATAGCCGCCGATCAGAACGCGCGGCCTCGCGGCTTCAAGCTCTGCCAGCGTCAGCTCCGCGAGC
>JBFOLW010000130.1:0-5780 GCA_040830305.1 Erythrobacter sp. | reverse complement strand
CGCATCAACGGGGCCAAGACCTACATCTCCAACGGCCAGACCGCCGATTTCATCGTCGTCGTTGCCAAGACCGACCCGAATGAGCGCGCCAAGGGCATCTCGCTGATGTTGCTCGAGACCGAGGGCGCGGAAGGGTTCCAGCGGGGCAAGAAGCTCGACAAGATCGGGCTCGATGCTGCGGACACCTCGGAGCTGTTTTTCGACAACGTATTCGTACCGGCTGAGAATATTTTGGGTGGCGTCGAAGGCAAGGGCTTCTATCAGCTGATGGGTGAACTGGCGCAGGAGCGCCTGGTCATCGCGATGGGCGCAGCAACGGGGATCGAGAAGGCGCTCGATGTGACGGTCGACTACGTCAAGAGCCGCAAGGCCTTCGGACAGACGATCTGGGATTTCCAGAACACGCAGTTCGTGCTCGCCGACCTCAAGGCTCGCGGCACGGCAGCGCGCGTCTTCGTCAACGACTGCATCGCCAAGCTGCTCAAGGGCGAACTCGATGTCGCGACCGCCGCGATGGCCAAATACTGGGTCACCGAGCTGCAGAGCGAGGTCGTCGACAAGTGTCTCCAGCTGCACGGCGGCGCGGGCTATATCAACGAGTATCCGATCGCGAAGATGTACCGCGATGCACGCATCACCCGCATCTTTGGCGGATCGAACGAAGTCATGAAGATGCTCATCGCCCGGTCGATGTAGCCACGCTGTCCGGCGGGGCGCAGGGTCGCAAATTCAGCCGATCCCGCCTCGCCGGAGCATGCCATCGATCGCATCGACCTTGGCCCTGAAGCGCGGGTCATCGGTCGCGCCATAGCGCGCGGCGAACTCCGTCTCGCTGAGCCCGTCGTCGAGAGCCAGCGCAGAGGCGGGCAGCAGCTCGGCGTCTCCTGCCGACAGCAGCTTCGTCCGCACTGCGACCAGCTCGCCGGGATCGAGGAGCCGCCGGGCGGTCTTCATGCCGGCGCGATCGCTGGCCAGATCGACGAAGGAGAAGCCGCTCGGGTCGCCCGGTGCCAGCAGCGGGCTCCGCGCCAGCGTGTCGGCCAGTTCCTTCCACTCACCGATTGCGGCGCTGATCCGGCTGCCGGTCGTGGCCTCGAGCGCGGCCGAAAGGGCCCAGTGCTTGGCCCAGTCCTCACGGCCCTGAAGCGTCAGCCGTGCAGGCGGCGCGGTGCAAGAGCCGAGCGCAATGCCGCTGCCTGCCAGTTCCTTCGCTTCGGGACCGAGCGAGAACAACGCGAGCGCGACCAGCGCGGCGCCATGCCCTTCGGGCGTCGGCTCCGAGGCGGCAAGCGCGCGCTGCAGCTGCTGCGCGAGCAAGCGTGCGGGTGCGCTGCCTTGCCGGCTCGCGAGCTTACAGTAGATCGCGGCCACGGCGTCGTCCTCGATCGGCGGCGCGCCAGTCGCCCGCGCGTGGGCCAGCAGGCTACCCTGCGGAACCAGGACGCTGGCCGTCACGGTGTCGCGACCGATCCTCGTCGAACGGAGGATTGTGTCGATCGGCGGCAGTGTTCCACCATTCGCCGCCATGCGCTCCTGTACCAGACCAAGCCCCCATTGCGAGAGCCAGCGGGGCAGCGGGATCTTGCCGATGCGGACGGCGAATTCGGGCACCCCTTCGCTCGTGCCGCTGGCCTCCGCGCGCAGGTTGATCCAGCGAAACAGGAGGGGGCGGCTGGCGGTCAGCGACAGCACCCCGTCCCGCAACCCGGCATCGAACCGGTTGGGCGCGAAGCCCTGCGTCACCATGGCCGAGATGGCATCGAGCTCCGCCCTGCCGAGATCCAGTTCTACCGGCTGGCCGTTCTCGCGGCTGAGCCTCGCCTCGTTTGCGAGAGTGCGCGCAGCCGCAACCTGTTCCGCAGTGGCATGGGGCTTTTCGGGCACCCACGGCTCGGCGCTGGTGGCAAGCAGACCCAGCGCCACCATCGCGCCAAGCACCAGGGCGATTGCAATGCGTAAGCGGCTGTTTCGCATGGGTGGATCAAATTAGGCCGGGCAGCCGACAAGACCGATGGCCTCAGGCTTCGACGACCCTCTGTTCGATCGCGCCGAAGATCGAATGCCCATCGGCATCCTTCATCTCCACGCGAACGGTGTCGCCCGGCGCCATGAAGCGGGTTTTGGGCTCGCCGTCGGCAATGGTCTCGATCATGCGGATTTCGGCGATGCAGCTGTAGCCGAGGCCGCCTTCGCTGACCGGTTTGCCCGCGCCGCCGTTTTCGTCCTGGTTCGAGACCGTGCCCGAGCCGATGATCGTACCCGCACCAAGATCGCGCGTCTTGGCGGCATGCGCGACGAGGTCGGCAAGGCTGAAGGTCGCATCGACCCCGGCATTGGCGCGGCCGAAGGGCTCGCCGTTGTAATCGACCATCAGCGGCAGGTGGATCACGCTGCCCTGCCACGCATCGCCCAGCTCGTCGGGCGTCACCGCGACGGGGCTGAACGCGCTGGCAGGCTTCGACTGGAAGAAGCCGAACCCCTTGGCCAGCTCGCCCGGGATCAGGCCGCGCAGGCTCACGTCGTTGACCAGCATGACCAGCTTGATGTGGCCGGCCGCATCTTCCTTGCTCACGCCCATCGGCACATCGTCGGTGATGACCGCGATCTCGCCTTCCATGTCACAGCCCCACTTGGTGTCCTTCAAGGGGATGTCGTCGCGCGGGGCGAGGAAATTGTCGCTGCCGCCCTGGTACATCAGCGGATCGTGGTAGAAGCTTTCGGGCACTTCGGCGCCGCGTGCCTTACGGACCAGTTCAACGTGGTTGATATAGGCCGAACCGTCGGCCCACTGGTAGGCGCGCGGCAGCGGCGAATGCGCCTCGCGCTCGTGGAACCGCTCGCACGGCACCGCCTGGTGCTCGACGTCGGTATAAAGGGCCTCGAGCCTGGGAGCGATTTCCTCCCAGTCGTCGAGCGCTGCCTGCAGCGTCGGCGCGATATTGTCGGCCGCGCAGTAGCGGGTGAGGTCCTTGGAGACGACGACCAGCTTGCCGTCGCGGGTACCGTCCTTGAGTGTTGCGAGCTTCATGGGTGTCAGGTCCTCTCGGGATTGTCGGGTTGGTTGTCCGGATGCGCGCGCTCGAACTCGGGCAGGGCGAGGCAGGCGCTTTCGATCCGGGTGGTGTGCGGTTTGTCGCCAAAGTCGAATCCGAACCGCCGCGCGTTGTAGACTTGCGGCAGCAGGCAGACCTCGAACAGGCCGGGCTTGTCGAACAGGAAATCGCCCGTGCCGAGCTGCGCCAGCCGCGCCTCGAGCGGGTCGAGCGTGCGCGCGAGCCAGTGGCGGTACCACACGCCGATCTCGTCCTGCGACTTGCCATATTCATTGGCGAGATACTTGAGCACCGGCAGGTTCAGCGGCGCGTGCAGTTCGGTCGCGATGGCATAGGCCAGTTCGCGCGCGACGTAGCGCTCGCCAATGTCGGAGGGCAGCAACGGCGTATCGGGAAAGGCCTCGTCGAGCCATTCGATCTGCGCCATCGACTGGACGTAGTCCTTCCCGTCCACCTCGAGCAACGGTACCGAACCGAAGGGGTTGCGGCTGGTGAAGCCGGCATCCTTCTGCTCGGACTTGAGCAGGTTCACCGGAACGTATTCGTACTCCAGCTGCTTGAGCTCCAGCGCGATGCGCAGGCGGTAGCTGGTGGAGCTGCGGTAATATCCGTGAAGCCTGATCAAAACGCGGCGATCCCCGTCACGGCACGGCCGAGGATGAGCGCATGGACGTCATGCGTGCCCTCGTAGGTGTTGACCGTCTCGAGATTCATCATGTGGCGGATCACCTGGTATTCTTCCGAGATGCCGTTGCCGCCGTGCATATCGCGCGCCTTGCGGGCGATATCCAGCGCCTTGCCGACGTTGTTGCGCTTGACGATGCTAATCATCTCTGGCGCGAACTTGCCTTCGTCCATCAGGCGGCCGACACGCAGGGAGGATTGCAGGCCCAGCGAGATTTCGGTCATCATGTCGGCGAGCTTCAACTGGTAGAGCTGCTTGCTGGCAAGCGGCACGCCGAACTGGTGCCGGTCGAGGCCGTACTGGCGTGCGGCGTGCATGCAGAATTCGGCCGCGCCCATCGCGCCCCAGCTGATGCCGTAGCGCGCGCGGTTGAGACAGCCGAACGGACCCTTGAGGCCCTGCACTTCAGGCAGCAGCGCGTCTTCGCCGACTTCGACCTCGTCCATCACGATCATGCCGGTGGTCGAGGCGCGCAGGGAGAGCTTGCCTTCGATCTTGGGCGCCGAAAGCCCCTTCATACCCTTTTCGAGCACGAAGCCGCGGATGCCGCCGCCATGCGCCTCGCTCTTGGCCCAGACGACGAAAACGTCGGCGAAGGGCGAGTTCGAAATCCAGGTCTTCGAGCCCGAGATCACGTAACTGCCGTCGACCTTCTTGGCGACGGTCTTCATGCCGGCAGGGTCGCTGCCGGCATCGGGTTCGGTCAGGCCGAAACAGCCAATAAGCTGGCCGCTGGCGAGACCGGGAAGGTACTTCTTGCGCTGTTCCTCCGAGCCGTAGGCGTGGATCGGATACATCACGAGGCTCGACTGGACCGAGGCCATCGAGCGGTAGCCGCTGTCGACGCGCTCGATCTCGCGCGCGATCAGGCCGTAGGCGACATAGCTTGCGCCTGCGCCGCCATATTCCTCGGGCACCGTCGCGCCGAGCAGGCCGGCGTCACCCATCATCGGGAACAGCTCGGGATCGTCGACTTCCTTGGAGAAGTTCTCGATCACCCGCGGTTGCAACTCGCCCTGCGCAAAGGCATGCGCGGCGTCGCGGATCATCCGCTCGTCCTCGGTCAGCTGGTCGTCGAGGTTGAAGGGATCGTCCCAGGCGAACGGCACCATTCCGGCCATGTTGTCTCCTTTGTTACGATCCAGCCGATGGCAGGCTTGCGGGCGCGGGGCAAGGGGGCGTGCGTGTGGGCGCGATCACTTCACAAGCGTCAGGGCCTTGCGACAGTCCTCCGCACATTCGCGGCACATTTCCGCACATAGCGAGCAATGCGGATTGTCGTGTCCCTCGCACTCGGCGGCACAGGTTTCACACGCTGTGATACAGGTTTCGAGCTGGCTGCGCAGGACATCGATATTCTGTGCGGTGCGACGAACGGCCAGCCGCGCTGTCGCAGCACAGACATCCGCGCAATCGAGGCAATTGCGGATACATTGTGCCATGTCCCCGTCTTCGGCCACGCAGGCATCGGCGCAGCTGGTGCAGAACAGCGAGCACAGCATGGCGTGCCGCGCGGCGAGAATCAGTTCCTCGGTTTCGTCACCCACCTGCGGGTGGGCGGCAACCATCTTCTGGAGCGACATGGGCGATCCTTTCCTTGGCGTTTGACCTAGGAATGGATTGAAGCCTGACGATGTTCCGAATGCGTCGGGGCAATGCGATCAAGCGTGTGCCGCGGCGCGCTGGATAGAGTCAATCACCGCTGCCGGCGGGCAGGGCTTGGACAATGCCTGCGCCTGCGGGAAGCGCTGTGCGACTTCCTGCGGGGTCAGCTGGCCCGAATGAAAGATCACCGGGACGTTCTCTGCGATCATCTGTTCGGCGAGCGGATAGACGATCCCGTCGCCCAGCTGGACATCGAGGATGGCGATATCGGGCTTGGTCTTCTGATAAGCGAGCATGGCGGATGACA
This sequence comes from Erythrobacter sp., assembly GCA_040830305.1. Lineage (GTDB taxonomy): Bacteria > Pseudomonadota > Alphaproteobacteria > Sphingomonadales > Sphingomonadaceae > Qipengyuania. The sequence goes on along the minus strand of JBFOLW010000130.1, from coordinate 130 downwards.
GATCGTCGTACGGACCCTCGACGATATAGCCCGCTTCGGCGACCGTGTCGCAAAGATCGTATCCGACGATCAGTTCGTCCTCGGCCACGAGTACGCGCAATTGCTGACCCATCCAGCTTCTCCTCTCATG
>JBFOLW010000129.1:0-3488 GCA_040830305.1 Erythrobacter sp. | reverse complement strand
GTCGGGTGCTGGACACCCGAAAGCGAGGTCGCGGATATCTTGCGTCAGGTCGAACAGGCTCACCCCAATTGCCAGATCGGCAGCTATCCCTTCTTCCGCGAAGGCCGGGTGGGCGCGAATTTCGTCATGCGTTCGACTGGCGCAGCAGAACTCAAGAGCTGTGTCGACAGCCTGTGCGACGGTTTGGCGACTGCCGGGTTCGACTTTACCCCCGGCGGCATCTGACATCCTATGGTCAGAGCTGTGTCGACAGCCTGTGCGACGGTTTGGCGACTGCCGGGTTCGACTTTACCCCCGGCGGCATCTGACATCCTATGGTCGTCGCGCCGTTAACCCGCGCATGATAGGGTCCCTGCGATGACCGGGGTCTATCTCACCATCGACACCGAATATTCGGCGGGGCTCGCCGCACGCCTCGGCGTGCATGCGCGCGACGAAGTTTTCGAGCGCTCGATCACTTGCCGCACACCGACCGGCGATGTCGGGATCGTCCACCAGATGGATGTGATGGACGCGCACGGGATCAAGGGCGTATTCTTCGTCGACCCCATGCCGGCGCTGGTCTGGGGAACCGGCGCGATCGCCGATATCGTCGAGCCGATCCTCGAGCGCGGGCACGAAGTGCAGTTGCACCTTCATCCCGAATGGCTCGAACTGGCCGGCGATGCCAACCCGCTGGCGGGCCGTACGGGGCGCAACCTGCACGATTTCACCGAGTCCGAGCAGGCCGAGCTGCTGGGCCTTGCGCGCGAGATGCTGGTGCAGGCCGGAGCGCCCGCCCCCACGGCATTCAGGGCGGGCAATTACGGAGCGGACGATGTAACGCTGCGCGCACTGGCCAGCCTGGGGATCCGCTACGACAGTAGCCACGTCCCGGGCATCGCAGGCTCCGATTGCCGGATCTCGCTTTCTGCCGATGACCGCCGGGTCGTGCGTCACGAGGGCACGATCGAGGTCCCCGTCGGATCGATCCGCAGCCACGGCGGCGGCCAGCGCCATGCGCAGATCACCGCCTTGTCGCACCGCGAACTGGCCGCTGCACTGCGCTTTTGCGTGCGCGAGGGCACGGCGATACTCAATATCGTGAGCCACAGTTTCGAACTGATGAGCCGCGACCGCACCCGCGCCAACACGATCGTGCGCGATCGGTTCGACAATTTTTGCGCGAGCATAGCGGCCACCCCGGGGGCATATTCGGCGACTTTCACCGGCCACCCGCCGCAGGTCGGTGACGAAACCGGCGCGGCCACCATGCCGCACAACGCCATCCGGACCGCTGCACGGCTAGTGGAGCAGCTTGCCTCGAACGCTCTCTATGGCGCGTCGTGACAACCGACCGGATGCTCACAACTGCGCATGGCATCCCGTTTGTGGTGGGATCCCGGCGGCTGTTCTCGATCGAGCGCTCGGTCGCCACCCTGGCTTTCTCGCTGCAGGATATCCTCGCCGGGAAATTGCCCGCCGTGCCCGCCCTCAACAATGTCGAGGGACTGCGAGTCCTGTCCGCGCCCAATGCAGCCGAACGGCGGCTGTGCGAGGCGATGCCCGGGTTCCTCGTCGGTGCGCGCGAACACTACGCGCGCCACTATATCGACATGACGGGCAGCTTCGACGATTACCTCGGGCGCTTCTCCGGCAAGACACGGTCGACGCTGCGGCGAAAGACGCGCAGGTTCGAAACGGCGTCGGGCGGCTGCCTCGATCTGCGTGCCTATCGTACGGTGGAGGAGATCGACGAGTTTATCGGTCTCGCCCAGCCTTTGTCGCGCAAGACCTACCAAGCGCGATTGCTCGACGCAGGGCTACCCGAGGGAGAGGCCGCCCATGCCGAAAGCCGCGATTTGGCGGCGCAGGACCGCTTGCGCGCTTTCCTGCTCTTCCTCGACGGTGCTCCGGTAGCCTACCTCTACCTCCCCGTCATGCGCGAGACGCTGATCTATGCCTACCTTGGCTTCGACCCGGACCATGCTAATTTGTCGCCCGGGACAGTACTGCAATTGGCAGCGCTCGAGCGACTGTTCGCGGAAAACCGCTTTCAGTATTTCGATTTCACCGAAGGCGACGGCGCGCATAAGGCGCTGTTCGGGACTGACAGCGTAGACTGCGCCAGCTTTCTGATGCTGCGCCCGACCTGGGCCAACCGCCTCACGCTGGCCAGCGTTCGCGGTTTCGACGGTGCGATTGCGGGCGGCAAGCAGCTAGCGAGGCGAATGGGCGTGGAAGGCGCGATCAGGCGCGTCCTGCGTTAGAGGTCGACTTTGCGCTCGGGCTGTTCCTCGAGCTCGTGGCGCAGCTCGCGTGCACCGCGCTCCGCCTTCCGGTCGATAGTGTCGCTCGTCTTGCGATTGCGCGACCAGGCATAGATGATCACGGCCAGAAGGACGATCGGGCCGATGACGGTGGCGAAGGGAAGGATGGCTTCCATGGAATGCTCCTGTGGTCTTTGCGCTATCAACGCACCGCACCATCGATCTTTCCATGTGGGCACGGAAAAGGGCCGGCGGATCTGCACCCGCCGGCCCTTTCGAATGTCATACCGCCCGTAGGAGCGCGGCGGGGCAGAGCCTTGCGCCGCTTGGCTACGGAAAGGCGATTACGCGCCTTCGACTTCGGCGAGGTCGACCTTGAGGCCCGGACCCATCGACGAGGTCAGCGTGACCCTGCGGACGTACTTGCCCTTGGCGCCCGACGGCTTCGCCTTGACGATCGCGTCGGTCAGCGCCTTGAAGTTGGTCTTGAGGTCATCGTCCTTGAACGACAGCTTGCCGATGCCGCTGTGGATGATGCCCTGCTTCTCGACACGAAACTCGACCTGGCCGCCCTTGGCGTCCTTTACGGCCTGTTCCACGTTCGGGGTCACGGTGCCGAGCTTCGGGTTCGGCATCAGGCCCTTGGGACCCAGCACCTTACCGAGACGGCCGACGACGCCCATCATGTCCGGCGTGGCGATCACGCGGTCATAGTCGAGGTTGCCGTTCTGCATGTCTTCCATGAGGTCTTCCGCGCCAACCTTGTCGGCGCCGGCAGCCTTGGCCTTCTCGGCATTGTCGCCCTTGGCGAACACGGCGACCTTGACGTCCTTGCCGGTCCCGCTCGGGAGCGAAACCATGCCGCGGACCATCTGGTCGGCGTGGCGCGGGTCGACGCCGAGGTTCATCGCGACTTCGACGGTCTCGTCGAATTTCGCCCTGTGCTCGCGCAGCGTGGCAAGTGCCTCGTCCACGGTGTAGAGCTTCTCGCTGTCGAGCTTGGCGACGAGCTGCTGCTTCTTGGTCTGCTTAGCCATTATCTTAGCCCTCCACCACGTCGAGGCCCATCGAACGCGCGCTGCCTTCGATGATCTTGGTGGCCTGTTCGATGTCGTTCGCGTTGAGGTCCTTCATCTTCTGCTCGGCGATTTCCGCCAGAGCCGAACGCTTGATGGTCCCGGCCGAAACCTTGCCCGGCTCCTTCGAACCCGACTTCAGCTTGGCAGCCTTCTTGATGAG
>JBFOLW010000128.1:0-11080 GCA_040830305.1 Erythrobacter sp. | reverse complement strand
CCCGCTCCGAGCCGCCTGAGCCGCGATTTCAAGCCCTTCGCGACGATCGGCACCTGGCCGCGTCGCAACCTGCGCGGCCAGGTCCACTTCCGCCTGTCGCGCAAGCTCGCGCCTTCCTCCGCGATCACGCTCTCGGTTGGAGGGAAGCGGTTCCGCCTGACCGGCGGCGGAGGCGACGCCTGGGCCGCGGACCGCACCATGGATGCCGCCATCGTCGCTGCCATGCGCTCGGCGAGTCGGATGACGATCCGTGCAACCGATGCGCGCGGCCGCCGGTTTTCGAACACCTATTCGCTCGCCGGGGCTGCAACGGCGATGGACGCTGCCACCCTCGCCTGCGCCCGGCGCTGACGCAAGAAGGGCCGGAAAGCGGCTTCGCTTCCCGGCCCCCTCGTTACACTGCGTAGGATCGCTTAGAAGCGAACGCCCACTCCGGCCATGACCTGGTGACGATCAAGGTCGACGCCGAAGCGGTCGCTATCGGGCAGGCTGCCGTCGAAATCCACCTCGCCCTCGCTGTAGTTCGAATAGCGATACTCCAGATTGACGAAGGTGCGCGGGTTGATCGCATATTCGACACCGGCGCCAACGCGGTAACCGTCGAGATCGAAGCTCTCGCGGAACTCGCTGGTGCCATCGTTCGAGAGGATGTTCAGCCGTGCATTGGTGTAGCCACCCTTGGCGTAGATCAGCGCATCGGGCGCGACCTTGGCACCGACGCGCGCGCCGAGGAAGAGGTCACGGCCCGCATCGACGCGGCCGAATCCGAAGCCCTCGAAGTCACCGTCGGTGAATTCGGTCTTGGCGCTGGAATCGGTCAATTCCGCCTCGAGCCCGACGACTGCACCGCCGAGGTCGAGATCGTAGCCGGCCTGGACACCGTAGACCACGCCGTCGATCGACTGGTCGTTATTGTCGTTGCCGTCGTCATCGACGCTGCTGCCGGCCTGGAGAGCGTCGTAACCGGCGACACCCTGGATGCGGAAGCCGTCGAAATTGCCGTCGGCGTCCTGTGCCATGGCGGGGGCCGAGAAGGCAGCCATCGAACCGGCGACGAGGAGGGTCGAAATCTTTTTCATGTGCGAACTCCGTTATTGGTAACCCGCAGCTTTTCGCGCTGCATGGACCGGGAGAACGTCGCCCAAGCCGGAACAGTTTCATTAACCTCGCACAACAGGAGATTGTTGCAGATTGAACACATGTTGCACGCCCAGACGTGTAATTTCAGCGCCCGATTGTGCATCTGCGAAATGGCGAGCAAACGCACGCCGAATTGCGACGAGCCGTGGGAACGCGCAATCGCATGACGAGTTGCCTGCGCCCCCGCGCACATGCATTGCTTTCGCAGCGTTAGGCCCTATATGCGCCGCTCCCATGACCGAAACGACACTCATGAGCATCCCCGGGCAGGTGGACCCGGTACCCGTCGCGCGTGACATCACGCCGCGCGAGGACGGCCGCGTGGACCTGATCGGTCTGCCCAAGGACCGCATCCGCGAACTGTTCGCCGAGGCCGGTCTCGACGCGAAGCAGGCCAAGCTACGCGCCAAGCAGGTGTTCCACTGGCTCTACCACCGCGGCGTCACCGACTTCGCGGCGATGACCGACATCGCCAAGACCATGCGCCCGTGGCTGGCCGAACGGTTCTTCATCGGCCGCCCCGACGTCGTCGAGGCCCAGCATTCGACCGACGGCACGCGCAAGTGGTTGCTCAGGACCTCCGATGGTCACGAGTTCGAGATGGTCTTCATCCCCGATGCGGACCGCGGCACGCTGTGCGTGTCGAGCCAGGTCGGCTGCACGCTCAACTGCCGATTCTGCCACACCGGCACGATGCGGCTCGTGCGCAACCTCACCCCGGGCGAGATCGTCGGCCAGGTCCTGCTCGCGCGCGATGCGCTGGGCGAATGGCCCAAGGGATCGATGGCCGGACTCGATACCGAAGAGGACAGCGCCGAATACACTTCCGACGGGCGCCTGCTCACCAATATCGTGATGATGGGCATGGGCGAACCGCTCTACAATTTCGACAACGTCAAGGGTGCGCTCAAGCTCGTCATGGATGGCGACGGACTGGCGCTCTCGAAGCGCCGCATCACGCTGTCGACAAGCGGCGTCGTGCCGATGATGGCAAAATGCGGCGAGGAAATCGGCGTAAACCTTGCGGTTTCGCTCCACGCGGTGACCAAGGAAATCCGCGACGAGATCGTCCCGCTCAACAAGAAATACGGGATCGAGGAACTGCTGCAGGCCTGCGCCGACTATCCCGGCGCGTCGAACGCCCGCCGCATCACTTTCGAATATGTGATGCTCAGGGACAAGAACGATACCGACGAGCACGCGCGCGAGCTTGTGCGGTTGCTCAAGCACTACAAGCTGCCCGCCAAGGTGAACCTGATCCCGTTCAACCCCTGGCCTGGCGCCGCTTACGAGTGTTCCACCCCCGAGCGGGTCAAGCGGTTCTCCGAGATCGTCTTCGAACACGGCATCAGTGCGCCCGTGCGTACGCCGCGCGGCCGCGACATCGATGCCGCCTGCGGCCAGCTCAAGACCGCCGCCGAGAAGAAGAGCCGCGCACAGCGCGACCGCGAGGCCAAGGAACAGGCCGAAGCGCAGCTGGACGCTTGAACCTCTCTAAACGAGCTGCCATAGCCTCCTAATACACCAATGGAGGACAGGCTTGTTCAAGTTTTCGATTTTCGGCGCGGCCTTGTCGCTGGCTTTCGCCGCCCCCCTCGCTGCCGAGCCGGGTCCGCCGGTAGCACCGACCGAAGTGATGGTCGGCGACAGCCTGCCCTATGCCTATTTCGCCAAGCCCCCCGGCGAAGGCCCCTTCCCGGTCGTCATCATCCTCGGTGGTAGCGAAGGCGGAGACGGCGGATCGCGCGCCTCGGCCCCGAAATTCCTCGGCGAGGGGTACGCCATTCTCGGGATTCCCTACTATTCGCCGGGTTACCTTCCGCCGGAACGACAGCTTCCGAAGCTCCCGGTCGCCTTCGATTCCATCCCGCTCGAAAAGCTGGCCATCGCGCGCGACTGGCTGAGCCAGCGCGAGGACGTGAAGGCCGATGGGATAGGGCTATACGGCGTCTCGAAGGGCGCCGAAATCGCGCTTGCAGGGGCCAGCCGCATCGATGGCTTTGCTGCCGTGGCGGCCATCGTGCCGAGCGATGTGATCTGGGAAGGATGGGGTCCGGAGGCAAAGCCCGGCGAAGTCAGCAGTTTCTCATGGGAGGGTGAAGCGCTGCCCTTCGTTCCCTATCTCGGCATGGAAGAAGAGTTCAAGAAATACGCCATACCCGGTGCCAGGGTGCGCCTGCGCACCCCTCAGGATGCCGGTCGCCGCGCCAATCCGGAGCGCGTTCCGCCCGCCCGTATTCGCGTCGAGCTGATCGACGAGCCGGTACTGGTCGCAGGCGGCGATCCGGACGATGTCTGGAATTCGGGTGCGATGGCGCAGAACATCGCCGAACGGCGCGCCGAAGCGGGCGATCTCGAAACCGTCGCGCTGATATTCCCCGACGCGACGCACGCGCTTTCGGGTGATGGGGTCCAGCGCACCGAAGGCGAGTTCCGCTATGACGAACCCACGCTCGAAGCCCAGCGCGTGATCTGGCCCGCGACGCTGGAGTTCTTCGCCCGTCACCTCAGGCAGTAATGAGCGCCGATCCGGCGACCATCGCTTTCTACCAGGCGCAGGCGCCGTGCTATACGCTGAGCTTCGGGCAGGCACCGAGCCGCCATCTCGATCGCTTCCTCGACCGGCTAGATCCCGGGGCGCGCGTGCTCGAGCTTGGCTGCGGCGGCGGGCGCGACGCTGCACGAATCCTCGAGCGCGGGTTCGCATGCGATGCGACCGACGGCACACCCGCGATGGTGCGCAAGGCGAACGAGCGCTTCGGTGTCGGCGCCCGCCTCGTGCTGTTCGACGAGCTCGATGCGGTCGACGCCTACGATGCCGTCTGGGCGCACGCTTGCCTGCTGCACCTGCCCCGCGCGGACATGCCCGGCGTCCTGGCGGCCATTTACCGCGCGCTGCGACCGGGAGGCTGGCACTTCGCCAATTTCAAGCTCGGCGATGGCGAAGGGCGCGACCTGCTTGGCCGCTTGCACAACTTCCCGAGCGCCGCATGGCTGAAGGACGCCTATCGCGCGGCCGGCTTCGTAATCCAGGAAACGCAGGTCTATGCTGGAGAAGCAGCGGACGGGACGCAGCGCGACTGGCTGGCGCTCGACGTTCGCCGCCCGAACTGACACCCGCAAGCTGCGCCCCCCTTTCCTGTGCCGGGAGGATATGCTGAAAGGCTGGCATGGCGCTTTCCCATCAGCCCGAACCCGCCGGATTACGCCGCTTTCCGCCACGTGACGGTTTATGCGCCCGGGCAGTGGTCCATGCGGTCCATGTCTCCGATTTCGAAGGGCCCGAGACCGCTCCATGAGCGTACGTGTCGAGGCGCTGTGCACCGGGCTCCCCAAGCTGTTCAACGGCGCAGAACTGAGCGCGATCGACAAGCGCCCGGTCGAAGGCAAGGTGATGATCCGCAGCTTCGGCGTGGAAGGCGACATGGTCGCAGATACCAAGCACCACGGGGGCGTGGATATGGCCGTGCACCAGTATCCGCACGATCACTACGACGCTTGGGATGAATGGCTTGGGGGCCATCCGCTGCTCTCCGGGCCCGCCGCGTTCGGCGAAAATGTTATGGCCTCGGGGCTCACCGAAGAACAGGTGCATATCGGCGATCGTTTTCGCCTCGGCGGCGCGCTGCTCGAAGTCAGCCAGCCGCGCCAGCCCTGCTGGAAGATCGAGCACCGCTTCGGCCGCAAAGGCATGGTCGCGCGGATCGTGAAGCAGCATGTCTGCGGCTGGTACTATCGCGTGCTCGAAGAAGGCGCGGCGCAGGCGGGCGATCCGCTCGAGCGGGGCGAGACGGGGCACGAAGAGTGGAACGTGGCCCGGCTCTTCGCCAAGCTTTACGATCCCGCGCACAGGGCAACGCCTGCCGAGCTCCAAGAGATTGCCGGGCTCGAACGGCTGAGCAGCGAATGGCGCGAACGGGTCCGTCTCAAGCTCTTGGGCTAGCAATTCGTCGCGCGATGCTTCTCGGTTCACCGCATTTTCCGAATCCCAACGGGCCGTTCATCCGAGGTTGTGGAGCCTCTCGCGATCTGGCGAGTCATCGAGACAAACAGTCCAGAATGAGGAACCGTTCGATGAAGAAGATCGCATTTGGTATCGCCGCCGGCTCGCTGGCCGCACTGGCCACGCCGGCCGCCGCAATCGACCTCCCCGCGCACGCCGCACCCGCTTACGCGCTGGCCGACATGACGGCAGCCTACGACGATGACGACGACGATGATGATCGCCGGTGGAATCGCGGGCGCTACCGCGACCGGGACTACGATCGCTACGGCCGCTACTACGAGCCGCGCCGGATCAGCCGCCGCGACCGCATGTGGCGCGGTAATGACGGGCGCTACTATTGCCGCCGTGACAATGGCACGACCGGACTGGTGATCGGCGCGGGCGTCGGTGCGTTGGCTGGCCACGAGATTGCTGGTCGCGGCGATCGTACGCTCGGCGCAATTCTCGGCGGCGCTGTCGGCGCACTGGTCGGGCGCGAAATCGATCGCGGCAGCCTGAAGTGCCGCTGATCATCTGACGCAACTCCTGGGTTGCATATACGGCGCGCCGTCACCTTCCCCTCGGGTTGCGGCGCGTCTTTTCTTTGTTCCGTGTGTCGCTATGCTTGCGAGCGATGAGCGACCAACGGCCAGCAGTGCTCGTGACGGGTGGAGCAAAGCGTATCGGCGCGGCGATCGCCCGCGCTTTCGGCGAGGCGGGATGGCACGTGATCGTGCATTACGGCTCGTCGCGTGAGGGGGCCGAGGCTCTTGCTACCACCCTGCCCTCGGCCGAGACAATGCGATGCGATCTTGCCGACGGCGATGCGGCAGTCGCGATGGTCGAGGGATTGGCCGGTCGCCTTTCAAACTGGCGCGCTCTGATCAACTGCGCGGCGGTCTTCGACAATGACGAAGTAACCGCGCTCGATCCGGCGACGAACACCCGGATGATGCAGATCAACGCGCGCAGCCCCGCCCGCATGGCGCAGGCCTATCTCGCCCGTGCGAAAGCGAGCGGCGGACGGCGTGTGATCCACTTGACCGACCAGAAGCTTGCGAACCCAAATCCCGACTTCTTCAGCTACACAATGAGCAAGCACGCGCTGGCAGCGACCGTTCCGATGCTGGCCATGGGTGCGACAAAGCCAAAAGACCGGGTCTATGCACTCGCGCCCGGCGCCATCCTCGCCAGCCACGACCAGAGCGAGGCGGAGACCGAGGTCTCGCACCGGATGAACCTGCTCGGTCGCAAGACCGGGCCCGAAGAAGTCGCCGACGCAGCGCTCTTCCTCGCTCAGGGGCATCTCGCCAGCGGGCAGACGCTCTATGTCGACAGCGGGCAACACCTGCTCGACCAGCCGCGCGATGTGATCTTCCTCGCCCGCGAGAGGGCCGGGGCATGAAACGCCATGCGCTGAGCACGCGGCTGTGGCACTGGCTCAACCTCCTCTGCGTGGTAGTGCTCTTCATGTCCGGCCTGACGATCTCCAATGCGCATCGCCGGCTCTATTGGGGCGATTGGGGCTTTGCCGCCGAACAGGCCTGGCTCATCGTGCCGCGCTTTCCCGACTGGATGACCATTCCCGGCTACTACAGCCTCGCGGTGGCGCGCGACTGGCATATCCTCATGGCTTGGCCTTTCGCGCTCGGCCTCTTGTTCATGTGGATCGTCATGCTCGCAAACCGCCACTTCAAACGCGACATCGCCACCAGCCGCAAGGAATGGAAGCCGGGCGCAATCCGGCAGGATATCGTCCAGCACCTCAAGCTCAATTTCACGCACGAAGGCGGCAAGTACAACTTCCTGCAAAAGCTCGCCTACGGTCTCGTCCTCGGCGTCTTTCTGCCGATGATGGTCTTCACTGGCATCGCCATCAGCCCCGGTATGGAACCGACTTTCGGGTGGATGGTAGACCTGCTTGGCGGGCGGCAATCGGCGCGCAGCCTGCATTTCATCTTCGCCTTCGCCATCGCCGCTTTCTTCGTGGTGCATGTGGTGCTGGTGATCCTCGCCGGGCCATATCGCCAGATCCGCGACATGATCACCGGTGGGCGCGAACCATGAAGCGCAGGAACTTCCTCGTCGCCGCCGGGGCTGCCATTGTTGCGGGCTGCAACAGGGTTGCTGAGACCGATGCGGGAAAGTCGCTGCTCGGCGCGGCGGAGAGGTGGCACGAGGGCGCTCACCGGCTGCTGACGAACCGGGAGGCGCTCGCGCCGGAATATCCGCGCAGCGCGATCTCGCCCTATTTCCGCGGCAACGGTTCGACCGACCCGCAGAACGGCGACTATCCGCGCCATGCCGCGGAAGGCTTCGCCAACTGGCGGCTCGAAGTGCGCGGCCTGGTCGAAACGCCGCTGAGCCTCAGCCTCGACAATATCCGCAAGCTGCCCCAGCGCAGCCAGGTGACGCGTCACGATTGCGTCGAGGGGTGGAGCGCGATCGGCGAATGGACCGGACCGCAGCTCTCGCTCCTGCTCGACGCGGCGGGCTTGCGTGAAGAGGCGAAGTTCATCGTCTTCCGCTGCGCCGACAATCTCAACGGGCAGGACTATTACGAGAGCGTCGACCTGATCGATGCCTTTCACCCGCAGACCATCGTCGCGCACAGCCTCAATGGCGAGCCGCTGCCGATCCGCAATGGCGCGCCGCTGCGGATGCGGATCGAGCGGCAGCTGGGCTACAAGCACGCCAAATACCTCACCGCGATCGAAGCGGTCGCCAGCCTCGACGACATTGCCGGCGGACAGGGCGGCTATTGGGAGGACCGCGCCGGCTACCAGTGGTACGCGGGTATCTGATCAGTCGGGATAGCGCCGCTTCATCTCTTCCCAGTCGATGCGGATCATCTCCTCGAGCACATCCAAGTCGATATCGGCCAGCTTGTTGACGTAGAGACAGCTCTTGCCGCGCGAATGCTTGCCCAGCCGCTCAAGCGCGTCTGCATGTTTCTCGCCGGTCTCGGGATCGCAATAGCCGCCCATCAGGTAGAGCGAATGCTTCGCCTTGCGCGGACTGAAACCGGTGCGCATCCAGTGCACTTCGCGCCCGCTGGCGTAGGTGGCGCGATAGCTGCCGTATCCGATGATGCTCGGCCCCCACATCTTCGGCTCCTCGCCCGTGACCCGGCGGAACAGCGCGTCGAGCACTTTTGCCTCATCGCGCTTGCGCTCGGGCTCGACCGTGGCGATGAACTCGGTCGGGTCGACATCGGTTACCTGCGTTTTCGGTTCGGCCATCGCACGTCGCCTCCATCCAATTGACTTGCCGCAATGTGTGCCACAGTCTCGCCCGAGGGGAAACAAAGGGGGAGAGATACGCGTATGTGGCTGCTCGACAAATTCCTGAACGCCGCGATCAGGCGCGGGCGGATGACCGTCACCGACCATGACGGCAAGACCTACCAATACGGCGCGCCCGACGACGACACACCCCCGCTGCGTATCCGACTGACGCATCGCAAGGCCGCCAACCATATCGCACGCTATCCGCAGGTCGGTGCGGGCGAGGCTTTCATGTGGGGCTGGCTCGAAGTCGAAGAGCCGCACGATATCCGCGACCTCGTCCTGTTCGTCACGATGAATGCCAAGCGCGAGACGGGCACGTCGCTCAAGCCGAAGGGGCCCTTGCGCAAGGCGGCGCAAAAGCTGCTCGCCAGGGCCGACAGCGTAAATTTGCGCGGCAAGGCCCGCAAGAACGCCGAGCACACCTACAACCTCACCCGCGAACTGTACGAACGTTTCCTAGACGAGGACCGGCAGTACACCATGGCCTATTACCGGGAGGATCCTGAAACGACCTCGCTCGAGAAAGCGCAGCTCGACAAGAAGGCGCATCTCGCCGCCAAGTTGTACATCCAGCCCGGCCAGCGGCTGCTCGATATCGGCTGCGGTTGGGGCGGTTTCGCGCTCTACCTTGCGCGCCATTACGACGTCGAGGTCATGGGCGTTGCGCTCGCCCCCGACCAGATCGCCTTCTGCAAGGAACGCGCAGAGGAAGCGGGTCTCGCCGACCGGGTGACGTTCGAGCTGATGGACTATCGCGACGTGCAGGGAACCTTCGACCGGATCAGCTCGGTCGGCCTGCTCGAACACGTCGGCACGCCGCATTACCCGCAGTTCTACGAACACACGAACCGCCTGCTCGCACCGCAGGGCGTGATGATCAGCCATTGCTGCGGCCGCGCAGGCCAGCCGGGATTCACCGACAAGTGGACGCGCAAATACATTTTCCCCGGCGGCTATATCCCCGCACTCTCCGAACTCGTCACGCAGAGCGAGAAGCACGGCTGGCAGGTGATGGATGTCGAGGCGATGCGCTTCCACTACAGCCACACGCTGGAGGAATGGTACAAGCGCACGGTGCTGCACCGGCGCGAAATCACCAAGCTCTATGACGAGCGCTTCTACCGCATGTGGCTGTTCTACCTCGCCGGGGCAGAACAGAGCTTTCGCCACGGCAATATGGTCAACTGGCAGATCCAGTATGTGAAGGACCGCGCGGCGATCCCGATGACACGCGAATATATCGAAGCCGAAAGCGCCCGCCTGCGCGCCGCCGACGAAGGCAATGTGCCGCGCTGGCATCTCGACCCGGCGCTGCGCGAAGCGGCGGAGTAGCGGCCCGGCGCGCTCAGCGCTGTGTAGGTGACACAAGGTGACAGCGGTGTCCGGCTAATTCTACAGGGCATCGCATTGAAATTGCAGGCGATGTTGGTAGCGGGGTGACACAGCGGAGCTATTCTCCCCACAATTCCCTGTCGCCCTCCCAGTCGTGCGCCTCTTCCGCAGCCCAGCGCGCCTCTTCCTCCTCTTCTTCCAGCTCGATCAGGTGAAGCTCGCTTTCGTCGGCGCGGAAATGGTCGGGGCCCGCCTCGACCCGTTCCAGCAGGCCGCGAAAGTCGGATGCAGGATAGGCGCTGCCCGGAGCAGCGATGGGCAGCTGCGCGCGCGCCGGCACGGGCATCGCCAGAAGCGCGAGGGTCAGCCGCTCGTCGAACTTGCGCGAGGTGCCGACCAGCTCGCCCCCGGCATAATGCGGCACCTCCACCCCCTCGATCGCGCGTTCGAGCGCAGCGCGGTAGAGGCTGTGGTGCGCACTGGCATAGGCCGCGTCCCAGGCCCTGCCGAAAGGCTGTTCGCGCAGCCGTTGGCGCAGGCGATAGGCCGATTGGCGGCTCATCCCGACCCGCCGCGCCGCCTCGGCCACCGAATGCGTTTCCGCCAGCGCGACAAGGAAATCGACCTGCCGCGCCCTAGTCCAGCGCGGCCCGCGTTTGGCCGATGCGGCGCGCTTGCGCTTCACCGCAGGCAAGGCCGCCTGCGCCGCAGCAAGGACGGATAGCGACAGCCCGGCGGCGAGATTGCCGGGCGGCACGGCGGGCGGGCCCTCGGCACGCGGCGCGGAAAGAGGTGATTGTGCGGGCGGAATACGGGGCGGCTGCTTGTTCATCGGCAAGTGTAAGGCACAGATTGGGGTCTGTAGGAAAGGGGGAGCGCGAGAGGACGCCCGGCGGCTCCATCAAATTGGGCGATGGTCTCTTGCAGATTATGCTCCGACGGGAGTGCCCCAGTGACAGCGTCGATTTTCCCGAGAACTGCCATGATCCTGTCGGAGGAACCTTCGCCCGTCATTGCGAGGAGCCAAAGGCTCCGCGGCAATCCAACGTCCGGCTACGCGCCGAGGTGCCAGGGAACGCAACCCGCTCGCAATGACGCGACCATGGCCAGTCACGCCTTTCCTGCCCCCAAGCTCTTCCTGATTGCCTCTGCGCCCCCACCCCTGCTAGCGGCGCGTGCGCAACAGCAAGGTGCCCGCAATGTCCGATATCAAGCGTGTCGTCCTCGCCTATTCCGGCGGTCTCGATACTTCCGTCATCGCCAAGTGGCTCGAAGCGGAGCGCGGGCTCGAGGTGGGCACCTTCACCGCCGATCTCGGCCAGGGCGAGGAGGT
>JBFOLW010000127.1:0-4239 GCA_040830305.1 Erythrobacter sp. | reverse complement strand
ACGCCCGGCGCCGGACCGCCATGCCCGATGCGATCATGGGCAACCAGGTGCCGAACCAGTGGCGCGAGGCGGACAATCCGCGGGGGCTGTGGAGGAGTGCCAGCCGCGGCAGCGATAGGGCCGGCGCCCCCGAGTGGCGGGGGCTGATCGATATCGACCAGCGCGGCAGGGAGGAGGGCGAAAGCTGGATCTGGCACGGCGCCAACTGCCTCGCCCCGGAATACACCCGCTGCCTCGTCTCGCTGAGCCCGGGTGGTACCGACGCGGACGTGGTGCGCGAATTCGATGTGACCGCCGGTGCCTTTGTCGATGGCGGCTTTGCACTGCCCGAGGCCAAGTCGAACGTTGCCTGGTTCGATGAGGACACGCTGTTCGTCGGCACCGACGAGGGTGAAGGCTCGCTCACCGATTCCGGCTATCCGCGCCTCGTGAAGCTGTGGCAGCGCGGCACCGATTTCGCCGAGGCGCGCCAGATTGCCGAAGGCAAACAGGCCGATATCAGCATGAACGGCTTTTCGGTCCTCGATGGCGACACCCGCTGGCGGTTCGTCCGGCGGGGCCCGACCTTCTGGACGAGCGAATATAGCCTCGTAGCGGAAGACGGCTCGCTCATCCCGCTGCCGCTGCCGAACGATGCCGGTTTCGAAGCCGTCCTCGACGGGCACGTGATCGCCAAGATGAACTCGGCCCAAGCGTCGAGTACCGGCTGGAGCGCACCCGTCGGTGCGCTGGTCGCCTGGTCGCTCGACGATATCGCCGCTGGCCGATCCACCACTCCCTCGGTCATCTTCGAGCCCAGCGAAACGCAAGCCATCGAAGAAGTCGCGGCATCCGAAACGAAGCTGTGGGTCAAGGTGCTCGACGATGTCTCGGGCAAGCTGATCGAGCTGACGCCGGGTGCGTATGGCTGGTCGCAGCGTACCATGAGCCTGCCCGCCAACAGCACGCTCCAGATTGCCGAAACCAGCGGCACGGGCGACACCGCCTTCGTCACGGTCGAGAGCATGCTGACCCCGCCGACACTCTACGCGGTGCCCAGCGATGGAGAGCCGGTAGCCATCGCCAGCGAACCGGCGCAGTTCGATGCGGATAATTTCACCGTCGAGCAGAAGTTCGCCATTTCCAAGGACGGCACCAAGGTCCCCTATTACCTAGTCCGTCCAAAGGGTGCGCAAGGCCCGCTCCCCACGCTGATCCACGCCTATGGCGGTTTCCGCGCGGCGCAGACGCCCAAATATCTGACCGCAGAACCTTATCGCAGCGGTCCGCTGGGCCTCTTCTGGGTCGAGAGCGGCAATGCCTATGTGCTCGCCAACATCCGTGGCGGCGGCGAATACGGCCCGCGCTGGCACGAGGACGCACTGCGCGAAAAACGCCAGAACAGCTTCGACGATTTCCACGCGGTGGCCGACGATCTCGTCGCCAGCCGCCTCGCCGAACCGGGACGCATCGCCGCAAGCGGTCGCTCGAATGGCGGGGTACTCGTGGGCGCGGTCGCCAACCAGCGGCCCGACCTCTACGGCGCGATCATTTCGGGCAGCCCGCTGATCGACATGCGACGCTACAACAAGCTGCTCGCAGGCGCGTCGTGGATGGCCGAATACGGCAATCCCGATGTGGCCGACGACTGGGCCTTCATGCGGGCCTGGTCGCCGTACCAGAACATGAGCGATGACCCGGGAGTGCCGGCGGCTTTCTATTACCTCTCGACACTCGACGACCGCGTGCATCCCGGCCACGCCCGCAAGGCGGCGGCCAAGCACGAGGCCTGGGGCCAGACCTTCTATTATCACGAGTATCGCGAGGGCGGACATTCGGTCGGCTCCGACCACGAAGAGGACGCCAAACGCGCCGCGCTGTTGCTCGCCTATCTCAACCGCGAGATCGGCAGCGGAGCGGAGTAAGGCACCCAAAGGCTGTTCGGACGTTCATTCCCTGACCGCAACTGGCAGGGGATGCCCGCTTGACCGCCGACATACGCTTTTTCTGGGCACGGCTTAACGCGAATTACTGGTTCTATCCGGCGCTGTTCTCGATCATCGCGGCAGTGCTGGCCTTCGGCATGGTCGGGCTCGATCGTGCCGGATTTGCGGAGTTCCTCAACGATGTCGACTGGATCGTCCCGGCGCGGCCAAAGGGCGCATCGGACATGCTCACCGTGATGGCGGCCAGCATGATCGGGGTGGCCTCGACCGTATTCTCGATCACCATTGCCGCAGTCGCCTATGCCAGCGGCAATTACGGCCCGCGCCTGCTGACCAACTTCATGGAGGATCGCGGCAACCAGCTCAGCCTCGCGACCTTCATCGGCAGCTTCGTTTATGCGCTGATCGTCCTGCGCGCAGTTCGGGCAGAGGACGAAACCCCCGCGGCCGGCGCCGATGCCGCCGCGACGGCCCTGCCCGGCTTTACCCCGCAATTATCGCTGCTGGTCGCCTACGTACTAATGGGCCTGTGCGTCGCCGTGCTGGTGTTCTTCCTCAACCACATTCCCTCGAGCATCCGCATCAACAAGGTGCTCAAGGGTATCGGCGAACGTCTTCTCGATGCGGTTCGCGAAACCTACCCGGTCGAAGACGAATTCGGCGATGCGGTCGAAGCAGTCGAAGGCAAGCCGATCTCAGCTTGGGGAACCGGCTACGTCCAGCTCATAGATTTCGAGGATCTCGAGAAGGTCGCCCGCGATTGCGGCTGTACCTTCTCACTCCGCGTGCGCACGGGCGATTTCGTGCATCGCGACATGCCCTTCATGGACATTGAGGGTTGCGAGCCCGAATGCATCGAAAGCCGGGTTCGCGACTGTTTTACCCTCGGGCCTACCCGCACGCCCGAACAGGACCCGCAATTCCTGATCGACGAGCTGGTCGAGATCGGGCTGCGCGCGCTGTCACCCGGGATCAACGATCCCTTCACCGCGATAACCGCGCTTCACTGGCTGGGCGCGGCCACGGCGGAGATCGGACGCCGCGACCTGCGGAAGGATGTCTGCGGCAGCGATGCGGAAGGCTGCCCGGTTATCCCGCTCGCGGATGATTTCGAACACTATGTCAAACGCGGATTCGGAGCGATCCGCAGCGCAGTGGCCAGTTCGCCCGTCGCCGCCGAAGTCATGCTCGATACGCTCGCCAATGCGGCCGTGCCGATAAAGGACAAGCGTCGGCAAGGCTTGCTCAAGCTCGAGGCAGAGCGCCTCGCCGAACAGGCACGCCTTGTGCTCATCGGCCCGGATCTCGAACGGTTCGAAAACCACGTGACGCAGTTCAACCGGGCGTTCTGGTAGCGCCCTAGCGCACCCGGCCCACCTTCGCAGGAGTGCGGGCGAGCACCAAAGCGGTACCGACCAGCATCATGCCGAGAATATCCAGCGGCACGAGCATTTCGCCGAACACCAGCCAGCCGACCAGCGCACCGATTGCGGGCTGCGTCAGCAACGCCATCCCGATGATGAGCGGCGGGAAATGGCGTAGCGAGAACACCAGCAGCCCCTGCCCGACAACCTGGCTGGTCAGAGCGAGGATGAGGAGCGGTGTCCAGCCCGCATCGCCGGGCAGGACGGGTTCGCCCGCCGCCAGTGCGATGCCGAGCAGCATGGGCGAGGCCGCAAGGCTGACCAGCAACAGCACGCTCCACGGCCCGAGAACCGAACGAACGCGCTGGGCGGGCAGCAGGTAGAACGCGTAGAAGACGCCCGCAGCGAGGCAGAACAGGTCGCCGGCGAAGGTCGTTGCCGATATTTCGAGGCTGCGCCCCAGCAGGATCGCGGCGCCGGCTAGCGCGGCGACCACACCGGCACCTTCCTTGCCCGACGGCGCACGGCGTGCGGCGACAAGCCCCCAGATCATCAGGATCACACCGCCCGAATTGCCGAACAGAGTCGCATTGGCCAGCCGCGTCTGCTCGATCCCGACATGCCAGCTGGCGAGATCGAGGGCGAAGAACGCGCCAGCCGCGAGGCACAGGGCGACCAGCCTGCGGTCCGGCGGGCCGGTCGAACGCGCGCGCCATGCAAGGATCGCCAGGATCGGCACCGGCAGCAGCAGACGCCAGAAGGCCGCCGACACCGGCCCCGTGTGGGCGAGCCGCACCAGCCACGGCCCCAGCGCCAGCGCGACGTTTCCTGCCAGCAGCGCGGCAAAGTGCCACGCGCCGGCCTGAAAGCCATTCTTGTCCGGTGTGGCGGTTGCGCTGCCCATGGGCCGCACCTAGCTCACTGGCCAAGTCGCGCCAGCAAAAAGGATT
>JBFOLW010000126.1:0-14037 GCA_040830305.1 Erythrobacter sp. | reverse complement strand
TTCCCCGTTTTCTGCGGTTTCCCGGTTTTGGCACGGCTCCTGCAATCCTTCTGGCATCCGGCAAGACGATCTTGCCGACAGACAAAACGGAAGGAAATGCACCATGTTCGCCTCGACCAACCAGAGCCTCTTCGCCGCCGCTTTCTCGATCGCCATCTCGGCCGCGCTGTTCGCAACCGCCATCGTTCCGGCAAGCCCCGCCGTCTTCGCCTAACTCGTACGATTTGACCGGAGCCGGCCCGACGGGTCGCCCGACAGGAAAGGAACCCCGCCATGTTCGCTTCGACCCATCAAAACCTGTTCGCCGCCGCTTTCTCGATCGCCATTTCGGCAATGCTCCTCGCGACCGCCATCGTCCCCGCAAGCCCGGCCGTATTCGCCTGATCATTGGCCCCAGCCGCTCCGGCGCGCGGCTTTCCCCTACGCGCCCCGGCGGCTTGCCCTAGACCTTGGGCGCAAGGTGCGCATCGGCGATAGCAACGGCCAGCGCATCGGCCGCATCCGCCCCGGCAATCGTCGCCCCCGGCAGCAGCACCCTGAGCATGGCCTGGACCTGGGCCTTGTCCGCCCCGCCCGTACCGACAACCGCCTTCTTGACCAGCCGCGCCGCGTGCTCATTCCCACCGAGGCCCGCCACGCCGCACGCAGCCAGCACCGCGCCGCGCGCCTGCGCCAGCTTGAGCGTCGACTGCGGGTTCTTGTTGACGAACACTTCCTCGGCCGCCGCGCGGGCCGGCCCATGCGTGGCAATGACCTCCGCCAACGCCGCCTGCAGCACGGCCAGCCGTTCGGCCATCGGCGCCTTCGCATCAGTCGGGATCTGCCCGTTGGCGACATGCGCGATACGCGAACCCTCGGCGCGGATCACCCCCCAGCCGGTGCAGCTGAGCGAGGGATCGAGGCCGAGGATAAGCGTCATGCGATAGGGGCCCTGCCGGGATTCAGCCGGACAGGCCGATGAGCCAGCCGAGCCGCCAGGCTGCGGCGAGCAGGAACGCGCCGCCCAGCGCGATAGCCAAGGCCAAGTCGCGCCAGGTCAGCTGTCCAGCTTCTCCATCACCTCGTCCGAGATGTCGTAATTGCCCCACACGGTCTGCACGTCGTCATCGTCGTCCAGCGCATCGATCAGCTTGAGCAGAGTCGAGGCGTTGCCCTCGTCCATATCGACGGTGATGTTCGGCTTCCATGCCAGCTTGACGGTCTCCGCTTCGCCGAGCGATTTCTCGAGGTCGCTGGCGACCTGGTGGAGGTCCTCGGCGGCGGTCCAGATCTCGTGCCCGTCATCGCTCGAGGCGATATCCTCCGCACCCGCTTCCATCGCGGCTTCGAGGATCTTGTCCTCGCTGCCAGCGTCGGCGGGATAGACGATCAGGCCGAGACGTTCGAAGCCATGCGCGACGCTGCCCTCGGTGCCGAGATTGCCGCCGTTCTTCGAGAAAGCGGTGCGGATGCTGGTCGCGGTACGGTTGCGATTGTCGGTCAGCGCCTCGACGATGATCGCGCTGCCGCCCGGGCCGTAGCCTTCGTAGCGAACCTCTTCGTAATTCTCGCCGTCCTGGGCGCTGGCCTTGTCGATCGCGCGCTGGATATTGTCCTTCGGCATCGACTGCGCCTTGGCCGCATTGACCGCGAGCCGCAGGCGCGGGTTCATGTCGGGATCGGGCATGCCCATCTTGGCCGCGACGGTGATTTCGCGGGAGAGCTTGGAAAACATCGCGCTGCGCTTCTTGTCCTGCGCGCCCTTGCGATGCATGATGTTCTTGAATTTGGAATGGCCGGCCATGGTTTCGCTTTGCGTAGCTGAGATGGTTGGACGTCTTCTCGCGAGAGAATCTTGGGGGTCGCCTTAGCCGCATGCACGCCGCAACGACAAGCCTTGCGCCGGTGAATTCGACGCGTGGCGAATGGGCAAACTTTGCCGCCTTCCTGAGGCGCCCCGCCCTACCCGAGCGCGCGCGCGCATTGCGGCTTGCCAGCCTGGTGGCGGTCTGGCGCATGCTGCTGCTCGACCTGGCCGTGATGGGCGTGCTGCTGGCGATTGCCAGCGCGGTCATCGCGGTGGGCGTCGAGGTACCCCAGACCGCCCTTGCCGGAATGGAAATCGGTCCGGGCATCGTCTTCGCGGTGGTCGTCTTCGCGCCGCTGGCGGAAGAGATCGCCTTTCGCGGCTGGCTCTCGGGCCGTCCGGGACATCTGCTCGGAGTGCTCGCGCTCCTGGCCGCCGTCGCGGCGGCAATGGCTCTCGCCGGGGGATCACTTGAGCGCGGCGCAATGCATGGCGCCGCGCTCGCAGTCGTGGTGGGCCTGCTGGTTGCGCTGGCGCTCGTATTCGCCCTGCGCAAGCGTGGGGCGATGCGCTGGTTCACGGCGCTCTTCCCTGCGCTGTTCTGGCTCAGCACACTGGGCTTTGCGAGCGTGCACCTGCTCAACTTTCCCGCCGCGCAGATGGCGATGGCCCTGCCGCTGATCCTGCCGCAATTCGCGACCGGGATGATGCTCGGATATCTGCGCGTGCACTATGGCCTGTGGGCCAGCATCCTGCTGCACCTGCTGCACAACGGCGCCTTCCTGGCGCTGGTATGGCTGGCAGGCGGCGCGGGCTAGCTCAAATACGCACCGCCGTGCCGGTCACGGTGACCATAAGCATCGAGCCCTTCTTGCCGACAACCTCATAGTCGATATCGGCGCCGACCACGGCATTGCCGCCGCGCTGGTCGCA
The DNA here is from genome assembly GCA_040830305.1 of Erythrobacter sp. Lineage (GTDB taxonomy): Bacteria > Pseudomonadota > Alphaproteobacteria > Sphingomonadales > Sphingomonadaceae > Qipengyuania. The sequence goes on along the minus strand of JBFOLW010000126.1, from coordinate 11,318 downwards.
TTTGGCCTGCATTTCCTGCACCGCCCGCTCGCGCGCGTCTTCGAGCACGCGCTCGTAGCTCGCCGCGCGCCCGCCGAAGAAATCGCGCAGCCCCGCAAACATGTCGCGAAACACGTTGGCGCCGAGGATCACCTCGCCCGAGACGAGGCCGAGGTAGTCCTTGACCGGATGGCCCTCGATGCCGGGAGTCGTGGTCACGAGGATCACGCGCCGGCTGGGCAGGTTTGCAGGCATCGAGGGTCTCCTTGTTGCGGTGCGGGCGATCAGCCCATTCCGAGGGCGGCCTTGTAGGTGTCCAGGATGGTTTCCTGCTCGCTGCGCTCGTCGGGCTTCATCTTCCGCAGCTTGATGATCTGGCGCATGATCTTGGTATCGTAGCCGACCGCCTTGGCTTCGGCGTAAACGTCGCGGATGTCGTCGGCGATGCCCTTCTTCTCTTCCTCGAGGCGTTCGATGCGCTCGATCAGCAGGCGCAGGCGGTCGTCGGTGGCTTCGGCCATGAAATGCAAACTCCGGTGATATGAGAATCGCCCTTGGGCGAGAGGCAAGTGCGATAGCGCCGCCCGCTGGCAGACGAAACCGCCCTTGTCGAAAAATCGCGCTAGCGCAGGTCCGCCTTGTTGCGCGTCAGGCTGGCCTCCATCGCGGCGATCTGCTCCTCGGTCGCGGGACTCTGGCGGGTGGCCTTCCACTCCTCCATCGGCATACCGTGGATCAGTTCACGCGCCGCATCCTTGTCGCCCGCGTAGCCTGCGTCGCGGATCCAGTCGGCAAGGCAATTGCGGCAGAAGCCGGCGAGGCCCATCAGTTCGATGTTCTGCGCGTCGTGCCGGTGGCGCAGGTGGCGCACCAGCCGCCGGAATGCCGCCGCCGCTACGGCATCGTCGAGTTGGTCGAGCGGGTCGCCCGCATTCGTAGTCATGATTTCAACGTCCTTGCTTTGTCGCATGGCGGTGCCATAGGCCCTTTGCATGGCACAAACCGCTCCGAAGCTCGACCCGCGCGGCCGCAAGGTCAAGATCCTCGCCACCGTCGGTCCGGCCAGCCGCTCGCCCGAAATGCTCGCCCGCCTGTTCAAGGCCGGGGTCGATGCCTTCCGCGTCAACATGAGCCATGGCGAACACGCCGACCACGCCAAGACGATCACGGCGATCCGGGCGATGGAAAAGCAGTTCATGCGCCCGATCGCGATCCTGGCGGACCTGCAGGGCCCCAAATTGCGTGTGGGCAAGTTCAAGGACGGGCAGGCGGTCATCCGTCATTCGGGCCATTTCACGCTCGACCGCAATCCCGAGCCGGGCGATCATACGCGCGTCGAGCTGCCGCATCCCGAACTGTTCGGCCTGCTCGAGAAGGGCCAGCGCCTGCTGATCAATGACGGCAAGATCCGACTGAAGGTCATCAGCGCCGACGACGAGAAGATTCTGTGCTCTGCCGAAGTCGGCGGGGTGATTTCGGACCGCAAGGGCGTGAACGTGCCCGATGCCGAAGTGCCGATCCCCGCGCTGACCGACAAGGATCGCAAGGATCTCGCCTTCGCCATCGCGCAGGGCGTCGACTGGATCGGCCTGTCCTTCGTCCAGCGACCAGAAGACCTAGCCGAGGCCCGCCGCCTGATGGGCGGCTACGGTGCGCTGTGCGCCAAGATCGAAAAGCCGATGGCGGTGCGCCGGCTCGACGAGATCATCGATGCTGCCGATGGCATCATGGTCGCGCGGGGCGACCTCGGCGTCGAACTCGAGCCGCAGGAAGTCCCGCCGCGGCAGAAGAAGATCGTCACCGCGCCCCGCCTCAAGGGCAAGCCGGTGATCGTGGCGACACAGATGCTCGAGAGCATGATCGAAAGCCCCGCGCCGACGCGCGCCGAGGTCTCCGATGTGGCCAATGCGGTCTATGACGGGGCCGATGCGGTGATGCTTTCTGCCGAGACCGCCGCCGGCGACTGGCCGGAAGAAGCGGTCACGATCATGCACAAGATCGCGCGCCAAGTGGAGCGCGACGAGGCCTATCTCGAACGCGTGCGCCTGCTCGACACGCCGCCCGATGCGACCACTGCCGATGCGCTTTCGCACGCCTGCATGACGGTGGCCGACACGGTCCCGATCAGCGCGATCACCGTGTTTACCGGTTCGGGTTCGACCGCCCGCCGGGTTGCGCGTGAACGTCCCAGCGTGCCGATGCTGGTGCTCACGCCGAGCATGAAGACCGCGCGGCGGCTGGGCCTGCTGTGGGGCGCGCATGCCGTCGCGACCAAGGATATCGGCAGCTTCGAAGAGATGATCGCCAAGGGCAAGCGGATGGCGTTGCGCCACGGCTTCGGCGAAGCGGGAAGCAAGCTGATCGCGCTCGCCGGGGTGCCCTTCGGAACGCCCGGCTCGACCAACCTCATGCATGTCGTGACCGTCAGCGGCGACGAGCTGGACAAGCACGAGGGGTGAGTTCGCTCAGTCTCGATCGAGACGGCGCCCAGCATTTTCCGGCTGCGCTTGCTGCCTGCTTCGATGATATCCTGGTTGCACTGGCTGGACTGCCGCAGGATCGCGCGGGCACACGCCTCAATGGCGTCGATCGACTTGAGAAGCACATCGGTCCCGGCGGCTGTTTCGGCTCGATCGCTCGGCAGTTTATCGGTGACCGGGCCAGACCCGTCCGCGCGATCCTATTCGACAAGAGCGAAGGTCAGAATTGGTCGCTCGGCTGGCATCAGGATCGCACGATCTGCGTAAGTGAACGTCGAGAGGTCGAGGGGTTCGGACCGTGGTCGGTGAAGGCTGGGATGCCGCATGTCGAGCCACCCTTCGATGTAATCCAACGCATGGTCACCTTGCGAGGCCATCTCGACCCCGTCCCCGCAACGAATGCGCCGCTGCTCATTGCAATTGGGTCGCATCGACTGGGGCGAATCCCAACCATTGAAGTCGAGAAGATCGTTCGCAATTCACCCGTCGAGGCCTGCCTGGCCGATACCGGAGACGTCTGGGCCTACCGGACCTCGATCCTCCACGCCTCCAAGGCGGCGGAAGGGGGGCGAGGCAGGCGCGTGTTGCAACTGGACTACAGCGCCGACGATCTGCCGGGCGGATTAACTTGGGCGGGTATCTGATCAGCCCTCAGCGCGAGAGCGCGCGGCGCGCCTTCATGATGCGCTTGTTGCGCGCATCGACGAGGCGGAAGGCCTTCATCACCGGATAGTCGCGGTCGGTGCGGCCCTCGTGGCCGAGCATCCAGATCTGCTGGTAGAACCAGTAGATCCCGGCGAAGCCATTGATCGCCTTCATCATCTGCAACCGCTTGAGGAAGCCGAGCCAGGACGGCAGCAGGTCGAGCCCGTCCTCGTAGCGCGCCATTTCCTCGGCGCCTGCGAGAAGCCCGCTCGGCGCGTCGGTGTCGACGCACAGCGGGCGGCCCAGCCCGATCACATCCGCCGCCCTGCTCACGAGCGCCTGCTCCATCGCGGCACGCGTGCGAAACCCGCCGGTGACCATCAGCGGGACCGAGACCTCGGCCTGCATGGCCTTGGCGAAGTCGACGAAATAGGCTTCGCGCGCCGCGGTCGAGGGGGCGACGTTCTGCACAGCCTCTTCTTCCACGCCTTCGACCCCCATCAGCTTGGGCTGCTCATAGGTGCCGCCCGAGATCTCGATCAGATCGACCGAGGCCGCCTCGAGCCACTGGACCACCTGCAGGCTGTCGCCGAAATCGAACCCGCCCTTCTGGAAGTCGGCGCTGTTGAGCTTGACCGAAACGGGAAAGTCCGGCCCGACCGCATCGCGCACCGCCGCGACGATCTCGAGCAGGAACCGCGCGCGGTTTTCCAGGCTCCCGCCATATTCGTCACTGCGCAGGTTCACGCGCGGCGAGAGGAATTGCGAGACGAGGTAGCCATGCGCGCCGTGCACCTGCACACCGGTAAAGCCCGCCTCCTTGCAGGCCCCGGCCGCGATCGCCCAGCGTTGCACCAGGTCGGCGATTTCGGCCGTGGTCAGCGGCGTCGGCTTGGCGAACTGCCCGCCGGGCAGGGCCAGCTGGACGTCTGATGACGACTTGGGGTTTGGATTGACGAGCTTCTGCGTCTGGCGTCCGCCATGGCTGAGCTGGGCCCAGAAGTGGTTGCCGTTGCGTGTGGCCGCCTCGGCCCAGCTCGCCAGGCGGGCCCGCATGTCGGCGTCGGGTTCGCGCTCGATCACCACATTGCCGGGACGCTCGAGATGGTCCTTGTCGACAATGATGTTGCCCGACAGCAGCATGCCCGCACCGCCGTCGGACCAGATGCCATAGAGCCGCTCGAGTTCGGGCGTAGGCCTGCCGTCGGGGGTTGCCAGACCTTCGGTCATTGCCGCCTTGGCAATCCGGTTGGGAAGCACCGCCCCGCATGGCAATTGCAATTCCGAAGCGAGCGTCACGGCCATTCTATCCCCCTCCCTAGCCTTGCGCGGCAGCCTCCAGCCGGGCGCGAGCGCGGGCCTCGCCGATCAGCGGCAGCAGCTCGCCCATGTCGGGCCCATGGTCCATCCCCGTCAAGGCCTGACGTAGCGGCAGGAACAGCATCTTGCCCTTGCGCCCGGTCGCCTCCTTCAACACGGCGGTCAGCGCGCGCCAAGGATCCTCGTCCCATTCGAGCAGCCGCACCGCTTCGGCGAGATAGGCGCGATCATCGGCGGAGAATTCGCGCCGGTCGACCGGGCCGGTCACCAGCCGCCACCACTCGGCGGCTTCGCCCACATGCGCGAGGTTCGGCCGGATCGCGTGCCAGCCGGCCTCGTCCATCCCTTCGGGCAAACGATCGGCAACCTCGGCAAACCCCATCTGGTGGACCAGCGCGGTGTTGATCCGCTCGAGCTCGGCATCGTCGAACCTCGCCGGAGCGCGACCGAAGGTGGAGAGATCGAAGGTTGCAAGCAGCTGCGCGCGATCGGCAATCGGTTCGACCGGCAGCGAGGTCCCGAGCCGCGCAAGCAGCGCGATCAGCGCCTGCGGCTCGATGCCGCGCTCGCGAAAGGCATCGCAGCCGAGCGAACCGAGCCGCTTGGACAGCTTGCCCTCCCTGCCCACGAGCAACGCCTCGTGCGCGAAGCGGGGTATTTGCTGCGCCGGATATTGCGCAGCAATGAGTGCGGTAAACATCTGAATTTGAACGGCGGTGTTCGAGACATGGTCCTCGCCCCGCAGCACGTCGGTCACACCCATGTCGAGATCGTCCACCGCACTGGGCAGCATATAGAGCCAGCTGCCGTCGGCGCGCCGGACAACGGGGTCCGACAGTTGCGCGGGATCGAATTTCTGTGCCCCGCGTACGCCATCGTCCCAGGCAATCTGTTCATCGTGATCGAGCTTGAAACGCCAGTGCGGGGCGATGCCGTCAGCTTCCTTCGCCGCCTTGTCCTGTTCGCTCAGCTCCAGTGCCCCGCGGTCGTAGATCGGTGGCAGGCCTCGCCCGAGCCGGATCTTGCGCTTGAGCTCGAGTTCCTGCTGCGTTTCGTAACAGGGGTAGACGCGCCCGGCATCGCGCAGCGCGGCGAAGGCGCTTTCGTATTTGGCCAGCCGTGCGGATTGCCGCTCTTCGCCGTCGGGCACGATGCCCAGCCAGGCGAGGTCGGCCCGGATAGCGTCGACATACTCTTCGCGGCTCCGCTCCGCATCGGTGTCGTCGATCCGCAACAGGAAGCGCCCGCCGGCCTGCCGGGCAAGCATCCAGTTGTGAAGCGCTGTTCGGATGTTGCCGACATGAAGCCGCCCGGTGGGCGATGGGGCAAAACGAGTGACTGAAGACATGCACGCGCCGATAGCCGAGGGCGCGCGGCTTGGCGAGAGGTCAGCTTGCGCGCGTGGTGCGGCGCTTCGTGGTGGTCTCGCGCGCTTGGCGATAGTGGAGGATGCCGCTGGCTTCGCACTGCATCGCCGCCTCGACTGCCTCGCTGGAGACGAAGTTGTCCCCCGGGACGGGCTTGCAGATGAGATAGCCCTGCGCTTCGTCACAGCCGAGCGTGCGGAGCAGGTCGAGTTGCGCGCGCGATTCGACTCCTTCGGCAGTGGTCTCCATGCCCAGCGCCTTCGCAAGCCGGGTGATGCTGGTGACGATGGCGCGATTATCGGGTGATTCTTCGATCCCGTCGACGAAGGCACGGTCGATCTTGATCCGGTCAAAGGGGAAGCGGCGCAGGTAGCTGAGCGAGGAATACCCGATCCCGAAATCGTCGAGTGCGATCTTCGATCCGAGTTCGCGCAGCTTCTGCAGGTTGGCGGCGCAGATACCGCTTTCCTGCATCAGCACGTGTTCAGTTATCTCGAACTCGACCCGCGTCGGATCCATCCCGTGCGCGTGGATGGCCTGCGCTACGACATCGGCCAGATGCGGGCTGCGCACCTGGGTCGGTGACAGATTTATCGCGATGCGGAAGTCGCCGTCCCATTGCGCGGTCTCGGCGATGGCCTGGCGGATCGACCACTCCCCGATCGGGACGATCAAGCCGGTTTCCTCCGCCACGTAGAGGAAGTCGGTCGGCGTCACGATGCCGCGTTGCGGGTGGTACCAGCGCAGCAAGGCCTCATATCCGGCGACCATCCCCGTATCGAGATCGATCACCGGCTGGTAATGGAGGGTGAGCTGCCCCCGCGCGATAACCTCACGCAAATCGCTCTCGATTTCGCGGCGCTCGCGCGCCACGCGGTCGAGCGCCTCGTCGTAAATCGCCAGCGTATCGCGGCCCTTGTCCTTCGCGGCGAACAGGGCGATGTCGGCGCGCCGCATGAGTTCCTCCGCCTCGCACCTGCCATCCGCACAGCGCGCAATCCCGATGCTCGCCGAGACGCGATAGATCTGGTCGTCGAGCTCGAAGGGTTTGCGGATAGCGGCAAGGAACCGGTGCGCGCGCTCGATAAGCATCCCGGCACCCGCGCGTGTTTCCAGCAGGACTGCGAATTCATCGCCACCGAGCCGGGCCACAAGGTCGTGGCCACGCACTTCCTGCTCGAGTCGCGTGCCGACCTCGCGCAGCAGACGGTCCCCGACCAAGTGTCCGCGCGTGTCGTTGACCGCCTTGAAGTCGTCGAGATCGATGTAGAACAGCACGGCGTTGCAGGCGCGCGATTTGTGCGACAGCGCATTGCGCAGGCGTTCGTTGAACAGGTAGCGATTGGCGAGGCCCGTGAGGTTATCGTAATGCGCCATGAAGGCGACGCGTTCCTCGATCAGGCGATCGCCGGTCACATCGCGCGCAACCCCGCTGATCCAGCCGTGGCCGCGGGGGCGCGCGGAGAGTTTCCAGTAACGCAGATCGCCCTCGATATCGAGCTTGACCACCAGATCGCGAAACTGGGTCTGCTCGGCGAGGTGGCCTGCCAGCTGATCGCGCTCTTCGCCAGGCGCGAAAAGGTCGAGCAGCGGCAGCCCCTCCAGTTCTTCGGCAGGCAGACCCGCCGCTGCAGCGAAACGGGTGGATACATCGCGCAGATTGCCTTGGGGACCGACCGTCCAGAGCCAGTCGGAAGAGTGCTCCTCGTAGTCGTTGAGCAGCATCCTCACGGTGCCCGATGCCTCACGCAGGCCGATTTCCGCCTTGGCTGCCTTGACGATCTGTCGTTCCTGTTCGCGCGTGGAACCGAGGAATGCAACGACGAAGAAGGCGAGCAATACGAATGCCAGCCATCCGGTGCCGTCGGTCTGAATCCAGGTCGCGCCGGCAATCGACGCGGTCATGACGACAATGTGGAACAGGGCCGCGGCGGGCGCTGTCCTGTGGATCAGCAGGACGCCGCCAAAGACCGAAAACGTTATCACCGCCAGCGCGACCGCATCGAACCCGCTGGCGACCGTTGCAAGGTAGGGGAAGATGGCTGCCCAGCTCAACGATCCGATCCATTGCAGGACTGTGAAGCGGCGCCAGTAGCGGTTCAAATCGCCGAGCGATGCGGATTCATGATCGAAGCGATGATCGAGAACCGCAATCAGCGAAATCAGGACGACCTGCCAAGCGGTCCACGAGAACAGTATCGCGGGATTGGCGTGATCGACGAAGACGTAGATCAGCGCGGAAATCGAGCCGATCGACGGGAGCAACGACAGCCGCATCCCTATTCGTGCGTCGGCAAGCCGGCGGGTCAGCAGCAGGTGTGCGAGGGCGTCCGAACCGGACCGCTCCTGTATCATTTCGTGCAATTCGGCAGCGTGCTCTGCAGTTGTCACGAATTTCCCCGGGCCTTCGCCTACACCACTGATGTGGTCCCTTACCACACACCGTGCAGGGCGAGCGAGTCGTCGTCAAGCAAGCTGGGCCAATTCCGTAGTCTTGCCGATGCTTTGCCAATCCAACGAACTAGGCAAGAAAAAGGCCCCGCCGGATCGCTCCGGCGGGGCCGATTTCATCGTTGCGACGATGCGTAGGGCTTATTCGCCGTCCTTGGCGTCTTCGTTGAGGTAGTCACCCGCATCGGCATCGGTGCCGTGGGTTTCACCCTCCATGCTCGCCAGCGGATCGTCGCCGATTGCCGCTTCGGGGCCCTGGGCGAGCTCCGCTTCGTGCTCTTCCTCGGCGGTCTGCGCGGCGATGATCGCTTCCTGCGCCTTCTTCCACTGCGCGCGCAGGGCGGCATCGCGGCTCGAGGCGGTGATCCGCATGCGGTTCATGCCCGCGCCGGTGCCGGCGGGGATGAGACGGCCCACGATCACATTTTCCTTCAGGCCGACCAGCGTGTCCTTCTTGCCTTCGACCGCGGCCTGCGTGAGCACGCGCGTGGTCTCCTGGAACGAAGCGGCCGAGATGAACGAACGCGTCTGCAGGCTGGCCTTGGTGATGCCCAGCAGGATCGGCGTTCCGACAGCCGGCTGCTTGTTGCGGCCGAGCTTGGCGTTGGTCTCGTTCAGCTCTTCGAGGTCGACCTGTTCGCCCGGCAGCAGCACGGTATCGCCGCCATCGGTGATCTCGACCTTCTGCAGCATCTGGCGAACGATCACCTCGATGTGCTTGTCGTTGATCTTCACGCCCTGCAGTCGGTAGACTTCCTGGATCTCGTTGACGAGATATTCGGCCAGCGCCTCGACGCCCAGCACCTCGAGGATGTCGTGCGGGTTGGGCGAGCCGGAAATCAGGGTGTCCCCCTTCTTCACGAAGTCGCCTTCCTGCACGTCGATCACCTTGGTCTTGGGGATCAGGTACTCGACTGCATCACCTTCCTCGGGAACGATCGCGATCTTGCGCTTGGCCTTGTATTCGCGAACGAATTCGATCTTGCCCGAAATCTTGGCGATGACCGAATTGTCCTTCGGAAGACGCGCTTCGAACAGTTCGGCAACCCGCGGCAGACCGCCGGTGATGTCGCGCGTCTTGGCGGCTTCGCGGCTGGCACGGGCAAGGATGTCGCCCGCCTGGACCTCGGCCCCGTCCTCGACCGACAGCGCGGTACCCGGCGCCAGCATGTAGCGCGCGGCCTCGCTCTCGTCGCCCGCATCGTTGAACAGGGTCAGGCGCGGACGCAGATCCTCGTTCTTCTTGCGACCGGTGGTCTTGGTCTCGGTGACCACACGCTGCGCGATACCGGTGGCATCGTCGACGCGCTCTTCCATGGTCGTGCCATCGACGAGGTCCTGGAACTTCACGATACCCGAGGTTTCGGTGATGATCGGCAGGCTGAACGGATCCCATTCCGCCAGACGATCGCCTTCCTTAACCTTGCCGCCGTCCTTGTGCATCAGCACGGTACCATAAGGTACCTTGTGGATCTCGCGCTCGCGGCCTTCGGCATCGATCACGGCCAGTTCGCCATTGCGGGCGAGCGACAGGATACGACCCTTCTTGTCGGTGATGGTCGGCATGTCGCGATAGACGACCTTGCCGTCCGACACGGCTTCGAGATGCGAGGTCTCGTTGAGCTGTGCGGCACCGCCGATGTGGAAGGTACGCATGGTCAGCTGCGTGCCGGGTTCACCGATCGACTGTGCGGCGATGACGCCGACAGCTTCGCCGATGTTGACCGGCGTACCGCGGGCGAGGTCGCGGCCGTAGCAGGTAGCGCAGACGCCCTGCTGGGCTTCGCAGACCAGCGGGCTGCGGATCTTGGCGACCTGCACCTCGGCTTCCTCGATGACCTTGATCATCGGCTCGTCGAGCAGCGTGCCGGCCTTGGCGATGACTTCGCCGGTGGCCGCATTGACGATGTCCTCGGCCACGGTGCGGCCCAGGATACGTTCGCCGAGCGACGCGATGACCGAGCCGCCCTGCACGATGGCGCGCATGTCGAGCGAGTTCTCGGTCTTGCAGTCGTCGACCACGATGGTGCAGTCCTGCGACACGTCGACCAGGCGGCGGGTCAGGTAACCCGAGTTCGCCGTCTTCAACGCGGTATCCGCGAGACCCTTGCGGGCGCCGTGGGTCGAGTTGAAGTATTCGAGGACGTTGAGGCCTTCCTTGAAGTTCGAGATGATCGGGTTCTCGATGATCTCGCCCGAGGGCTTGGCCATCAGGCCGCGCATACCGGCGAGCTGCTTCATCTGCGCCGGGCTACCACGTGCACCCGAGTGGGCCATCATGTAGATCGAGTTGATCTCGGCCTGGACGCCGTCCTTGCCGATCGGGCGCGCCTTGATCTTCTCCATCATCGCGTCGGCCACCTGGTCGCCGCAACGGCTCCAGGCGTCGATCACCTTGTTGTACTTTTCCTGCTGGGTGATCAGGCCGTCCTGGTACTGCTGCTCGTAATCGGCAACCAGCGCCTTGGTTTCCTCGACCAGGCCATCCTTTTCTTCGGGGATGATCATGTCGTCCTTGCCGAAGGAGATGCCGGCCTTGAACGCGTGGCGGAAGCCGAGGCCCATGATGGCGTCGGCGAACAGCACCGTGTCCTTCTGGCCGGTGTGACGGTAGACCTCGTCGATGACGTCGGCGATGTCCTTCTTGGTCAGCAAGCGGTTGACGATGTCGAAGGGAACCTTGTGGTTCTTCGGCAGGCATTCACCGATCAGCATCCGACCGGCGGTCGTCTCGAAACGCTTCATGACGATCTTGCCGTCCTCGTCCGCCTGCGGAACGCGGGCGAGGATTTTGGTGTGCAGCGAGACCTGCTTGGTTTCGAGCGCCTGGTGCACCTCGGCCATATCCGAGAACATCGGCAGCTTCTCGACCTTGTTGCCATCCGCGTCTTCGGTGAACTCGGGAGTCTTCTCCTGCCTTTCCATCGACAGGTAATAGAGACCCAGCACCATGTCCTGCGAAGGCACGATGATCGGCTTGCCGTTGGCGGGCGAGAGGATGTTGTTGGTCGACATCATCAGCACGCGTGCTTCCAGCTGCGCCTCGAGGCTCAGCGGGACGTGAACGGCCATCTGG
>JBFOLW010000125.1:0-4024 GCA_040830305.1 Erythrobacter sp. | reverse complement strand
TCGAGGAAGCGCATCGCCATGGCGGCCGCGGAGGCGAAAAGAAGCAGGGCGCTGAGCCATTCGATCGCGCTGTCTTCCGCTCCGACGCGGGCATAGGCAGCGGGGCTGGCGACGAGCAGCAGGGTTGCTCCGGCAGTCAAAACCGCAACTAGCCAGGCAAGCTTGAGGGCTGCCGGCGAGAGTGGTTCGCCCGTCCGCCGGGCGCGAGCAAGCGCCACGACCAGCGCGACGCATAAGGCGGCATTGGCGCTACGGCGGAGCCAGTGCCAGCCGGTATGCACGGGAGCCTCCTCGCGCGCGAAAGGCCAGCCGAATGCCAGCTGTTCATAGGCCATCATACCGAGCAGGAAGGCTGCCAGGAGGCCGATGGCGCCGAGGATTGCGAGGGCAGGGCGGGTCATTGTGGGCGCTCCCACCAGCGGCGTAGGAGCATTGCCGGCAGCCGCCCGCGGACGAACAGGTGGTCGACCATCTCCGGGCCGGGCTGCGCGCCCATCTCGCCCTTGTAGCCGGCATCGCCGAGGCCCCAGCTGATGCGGGCTATCCCGCGCTCCGCTGCGCGGGCGAAATCGTCATAGAGCAGCACACGTCCCGGGCCGAACCTGGTGAAGCGCTCGTCGAAATTGTTGGCGATATAATAGCGCGTGTCGCCTGCCTCGACGCCGAAGGTGAAGGCTGCCGGGACCTCGCCGATCCACATCAGGCTGCCGAACAGCATGTCGGCGAGCATGGGATCGTCGCACAACTCTTCCCAGTAGCGGCGCATGGCCGGATCGCGAAATTTGGTATCGCCGCCATCGTCGAGCTTGCCGAGCCAGCTTGCGGCCTCGATTGCGGCCATCGCATTGCGCTGCCCGGCGGTCCAATTGCGGCCGGTGAAGTATTCGACCCGCAGCGGTCCTCCGTCCTCCTCCAGCCGCCGCTTGCGCCAGCGGTTCTTGCGCATGGTCTTGGTGGTAGGCCACTCGCCGTCCTTGGTCAGAACCGCGAGATCGAGTTGAAAAACCCGGCCCAAGGGGCGGGAGAGGACCGTCCATCCGGCCTCGGAGGCTGCCAAGCACAGGGTCGTGAGCGCAGGTTCTCCGGCCTCTACCGGTCCCAGCCGCCAGATGCGGCCGCAGCGCGAGCGATGGGCCTCGAGCGCGGCGGCAAGCGTTTCGGGCGTGGCATGCGCAGCAATCGGAATGCCGCGGAAGGGCCAATAGCATCCGCCCACTTCGCGCATGGAAATCGGTCCCTTTCCTCGCGCCGTGAGAGCAATCGCTGCCAGCGGCGCTCCGGAGGGATCGGTCAGTACGAGATGGTCATCCTGCCGGTCCCTGCCCGAGGTGAACCATCGGCTGCGCAGGAAGGAACGGTGTGGCGGGCCGGATTCGGCCAGCGCATCGAATGCTGCCGCATCGCTGGCGTGCTGGTCGCTTGGCACCATGGTTCCCACTATCACGTCACTTGCCGGTTTCGAAGGGCTGCGGCCCCTGAATTCGATGCGCGCCATCTCGTGCAAGGGCTTGTCCAGCCAGGCCTTGCCATGCGTTGCTCACGAGTTTGGCGATGTGCGTCATTCGGCCCCTTTGAATTGGACGGCGGCACCTTAGGGTTGGGGCGCTTAGCTCCGGTTAATATCCTGAAAGGAAAGGGGCGGCAGCACGAAGTCGTGCCGCCGCCCCTGTTGATTGGCGATGCCTGGATCAGCCGGCCGCGAGCGCAGCCAGCAGCAGCAGCGCCACGATATTGGTGATCTTGATCATCGGGTTTACGGCCGGGCCGGCGGTGTCCTTGTAGGGGTCGCCCACCGTGTCGCCGGTCACGGCAGCCTTGTGGGCTTCCGAGCCCTTGCCGCCGTGGTTACCGTCCTCGATGTACTTTTTCGCATTGTCCCATGCGCCGCCACCTGCGGTCATCGAGAGCGCCACGAAAATACCACCGACGATCACCCCGAGGAGCAGAGCGCCGACCGCCGCAAAGGCGTTTTCCTGGCCCGCGAGGAACTCGATCCCGAAATAGACTACGATCGGTGCCAGAAGCGGCAGCATCGAAGGCACGATCATCTCCTTGATCGCGGCCCTTGTCACGAGGTCCACCGTCTTGGCGTAGTTCGGCTTGCTGGTGCCGGCCATGATGCCCGGATCATTGGCGAACTGCTCGCGCACGTCGACAACCACGTCGCCCGCGGCACGGCCAACGGCGGTCATGCCCATCGCACCGAACAGGTACGGGAGCAATGCGCCCAGCAGCAGGCCTACGATCACGTAGGGGTTCTCAAGGCTGAAATCGACATCCGCCTCGGGAAACAGCTTCGCCAGATCGGTGGTATAGGCGGCAAACAGCACCAGCGCGCCCAGACCCGCCGAACCGATGGCATAGCCCTTGGTCACGGCCTTGGTGGTATTGCCGACCGCGTCGAGCATGTCGGTCTTTTCGCGCACGCTTTCGTCCAGGCCGGCCATCTCGGCAATGCCGCCGGCATTGTCGGTCACCGGACCATAGGCGTCGAGCGCCACTACCATGCCCGCCAGCGCCAACATCGCCGTCGCCGCATAGGCGATGCCCATGAGACCAGCGAGCTGGAACGTGCCGATGATACCCGCCACGATCACGAGCGTGGGCAACGCGGTCGATTCAAGGCTGACGGCAAGACCCTGGATGACGTTGGTGCCATGCCCCGTTTCCGAAGCCCTGGCGATCGATTTCACCGGGCGATAGTTCGTGCCGGTATAATACTCGGTGATCCAGATGATGAGGCCGGTGATGGCGAGGCCGATCACCGAACACCAGAACAGGTCCATGCCCGTGAAGCTAACGACCTGCTCTGCAGTGCCTTCCTCGGCGAGCGGAGCGCCCGGATCGATGCCTGCGGTCGAACCGCCGATCTCCGTGCCGATCCCGCCAAGTGCGAAGTCGATAACGAGCCAGATCAACGGCACCGCGAGGACGGCGGATATGACAAAGCCCTTGTACATCGCGCCCATCACGTTCGTGCCGCCCTTGCCGAGCTTCACGAAATAGGTACCGATGATGCTGGTGACGATGCAGGCACCGCCGATCAGCAGCGGCAGCGCCATCATCGGGTTGAGCAGGTCGCCCAGCACGTCGCCGAACAGCAGCGCGGTGAGCACCATCGTCACGCCGACGGTCACGACATAGGTTTCGAACAGGTCGGCGGCCATGCCGGCGCAGTCACCGACATTGTCGCCGACATTGTCCGCGATCACCGCCGGATTGCGGGGGTCGTCTTCTGGAATACCCGCCTCGACCTTACCGACGAGGTCGGCCCCGACATCGGCGGCCTTGGTGAAGATTCCGCCGCCGAGGCGCGCAAAGATCGAAATCAGCGAAGCGCCGAATGCCAGACCGACGAGGCCATAGACCACTTCGTCACTATCAGCAGCGTAGCTGCCGGGACCGGTCAGATACCAGTAGAACACCGCGATCGCGAGCAAAGCGAGGCCCGCAACGAGCATCCCGGTGATCGCGCCCGCGCGGAAGGCGAGGGTCAGGCCCTGCTGCAACCCGCTTTGCGCCGCAGCCGCCGTGCGGACGTTCGAGCGCACCGAGATATTCATCCCGATAAAGCCTGCAACACCCGACAGGATGGCGCCGATCACGAAACCGACCGCCGGCACGATGCCAAGGAAAACATACACCAGCACTGCGACGACGACGCCAACCATGCCGATGGTGGTATACTGGCGCTTCAGATAGGCTTGTGCGCCTTCCTGGATGGCGCCCGCGATCTCCTGCATCTTTTCATTACCGGCGCCCGAATTGAGTACCTGGCGGCTGGTGACAAAGCCGTACACGACGGCCATCAGCCCAAGCACAATGGCTATGAGAACTAAGTCCACGAAAAATCCCCCTCCCGTTTGGTTTTTTTGATTATGCGACCCGGCGCGGGAAACGCCGGAACATATGCGGAGGGGTATAAGCGGCATCTGTTGCGTGACAAGGCCGATCTGCGCAGCAATCCGCGCTTATCGACCGCCCGCCGCGCAAGAGGCTAGTGACGGTAGCCGAGGCCGTCTTC
>JBFOLW010000124.1:0-12992 GCA_040830305.1 Erythrobacter sp. | reverse complement strand
CTAACGTTCGTTTTGCTACCGGCCACCGGTTTTCCCGGGGTCTTTACCCGTCTGCCTGCGCACCATTGCACGGGCCGTACGGGGCAAGAGGGCCGACGTCTTCGCGAGGCCGGATACCGCCGCGAAGGTCCTTTCAATCCGGAAGATTGGAGAACGGGCGCGCGCCTAGTCCAAATAGGCTCAAAAGGCAAGTTGTTTGCACCGGTGTCGGGAGAAAGCACGGGACGCCGCTTGGTCGGTGAAGAACGAAACCATTCCGAAAAGCAAGCGGCGAGCGCCAAAAGGCAGAAGTCCTCAGATTCTCGAGGGTTGGCTGCGGTGCTGTAGCCGGCTGTCTGCGGTGCCAGGTAGTAGGATGGCGCTAGCCTGATAGAGCGCGCAACTGGCGATCATGGAAACGCGTAAGCACGAGCAGCGAGGTGGCCGCGCCGACCAGGCACATAAGCATGTCCCACTGCGTATCCCATGGATCACCCTGTGTGCCGAGAAATTCGTCGGCTCCTTGGCCGAGCGCCATGGCCGCGGCAAATTCGAGGAGCTCGTAGGCCGCGCTTACAGCGAGGCAACAGGCAAGCACCAGAGTTGCCAACAGCCAGCCCGGCTTAAGGGCGCCCAGGCGCACGAGCAGCTCGCGCAACACTATAGCCGGTACGAAACCCTGGATGAAATGACCGAAGCGATCGTAGGGGTTGCGTGCGAGGTCGAGCCATTCCTGAACTGTAAAACCCACGGGAACCCGGGCGTAGGTATAGGCGCCGCCGAGCATGAGGACGAGCCCGTGTAGGCCGATCAACGCAAGCGCGAGAGTGGTCAAAGGGAAGTGCGGCGCGGTATACCATAAGATCGGCAGTGCGATCAGCACTGGCGCGACCTCCATCCACCAAGTCATGCGATCAAAGGGCGACCACCCCGATGCGGCCAGCGCCACCAACCAGACCAGAGTCAACAAAACCAGGCGTTTGCGATAATCTTGTTTCATCCATCGGCCCTCCCGTTCCGACGGTTTGACATTTGCTCGTATGGCTCATCGTGTCGAGCGCGTACCAGTCTGCGCTGGGGATAGATTTCCGCAGCCGGCGTAGAGCATGGCCACATCGCATCGTTCATAACGCGCGGCATAGTCTTCCAAGATTCCACGATCGTGCTCGAAGCCGAGCTTCTCGTAAAGATGGATGGCGGAAGCGCATTTGCTGTTGGTGAGGAGGTAGAGCTTCTCCGCACCCAGTTTGTGCGCACGCTCGATAATTGCGGCCAGGAGGAATTCTCCCGCTTTTAGTCCGCGCGCGCTTTCGCGGACGCCCATCTTGGTCAGCTCGAAAGCGTCCGGTCCGGTCTTGAGCAGCGCGCAGGTGCCGACAATACCGAGCCCTGCAGCCTCGACGAACAGGATATCGCCGCCAGCATCGATGATCCGTTCCTGTGGGTTCTCGAGAATATCCTTGTCGGCTTTTTCCATCGCAAACATGTCTTCGATCCATTCGCGATTGATGTCTTGGAATTCGCGGGCGAGCGAGGGATCGTACTCATGCAGGATAAGGCCGCGCGGATTGGTTCGGGCGGCGCGTTCGGCGATCGAAGCCTCGGCAAGCGCCTGTTCGATAATCGCGAGCTGGCGAAGGAAGTCGCCGTCCACGCGAGCGAGGATTTGCTCTGCTGCCGCGCCTACCTTTGGCCAAACCTCCTTCGCGATGGTCCGTGCCATGTGGTCGCCTCGCTCGGTGAGCGTGATCAAGCGGCTGCGCTGGTCGACACAGGCCTCATCTGCCGCCAAATCAAGCTTCTTCAAGTGGCTGACCGTGCGGGTCATACCCGGTTGGCTGGTCCCGCTCGCCTCGGCGAGTTGGCCGACGGTTTTGGGGCCCGTCCTCAGTGCTGCCATCGCGGCCATGTGGCCGGGTTGCAATGGGATGCCCGCCTCGGTCAGGACGCTGGCCGCGCCAGCCTGCATACGCTCGCCAAGGCGCTTGAGACGGCTGCCCAGAAATGCGGGACCCATCTGGGCGACAATATCGACCATACAGTTCTCCATAGCGTGGTATATAACATGGTATGGGGATTTGTATGCCCTGGCAAGGGGCGAAAGAGGCGGCCTAGGATACGGCTTGGGTAACGGCCTCGATTGCCGCGGCAATGGCTTCGTCTCGCCCGAGCGAGCTGGTGTCGATGACCATCGCATCTTCGGCAGGGACAAGCGGGGCTACCGCGCGGTTGCGATCGCGCTCGTCGCGGCGGCGCAAGTCGTCCTGGATTTCGAGCAGCGTCACCCTCGCGCCACGCTCGCGCATTTCGAGAAAGCGCCGCTGCGCGCGCGCTTCGACGCTGGCCGTCACGAAAAGCTTTGCTTCGGCCTCGGGCGCAATGACCGTACCGATATCGCGCCCGTCAAGCACGGCGCCGCCATCCTGCGTGGCGAAGGCGCGCTGTCGTTCGTACAGCGCCTGGCGCACCGCCGGATGCACCGAAACGCGGCTCGCCAAGCCGCCGGTCTGTTCGTCGCGCAGGTGCGGATCCTCCAGCAGGCTGTCGGGGAAGCCGGTCGCTGCCAGCGCATCTCCGCCGTTCTCGGGATCGCCTCCGTCGAGGAACACCTGCCGACCGACGGCCCGATAGAGCAGGCCGGTATCGAGATGGGGCAAGCCGAAATGCGCGGCGACTGCCTTGGCAATCGTGCCCTTGCCGCTGGCAGTGGGCCCGTCGACTGCGATGATCATGTTCCTGTCCTCCGTGTGCGCACCGCCTTCGCGAGTCCCCAGATGGCAATCGCTGCCCAGAATCCTTCGAGCACCAGGCTCGGCCAGTTGGTGTGGACCAGTAGCGAAACGGTCAGCAGCGCCGCGCCGGTCAAATTGGTGCCGTGGAGGATGAAGGGGTTCGGATCTGTTTTCCAGGTGAGATAGGCATAGGCGGCAATGATGCAGGCCATCCCGACGAAGCCGACGAGCGTATAGATGTCGAGTTGGTCAGTCACGCGGCGGCCTCTTCGAGCAAGGTGGTGAAGTTCGGGAAACTTGTCGCGATCGGTTCGATGCTGTCGATTTCGACGCCGTCGCGGCTGACCAGTCCCGCGATTGCCATGCTCATCGCGATACGGTGATCGAGTTGCGTGGCGATGGGGCCACCACCGGGCAGGGGCATACCCCCGGTCCCCTCGATAATCAGGCCGTCGTCCTTCTGAGCAACATGCGCACCGGCTAGCTTCAGCGCCTCGGCCATTGCCGACAGGCGGTCGCTTTCCTTGACGCGCAGTTCCTCCAGTCCGCTGGTCGTGGTCGTACCGCTTGCCAGGGCGGCGGCAATGAAGAGGACGGGGAACTCGTCGATCATGCTTGGTGCGATGGCGGGATCGACCTCGATGCCCTTCAGCGCCGCATGGCGGACACGCAGGTCGGCTACCGGCTCGCCGCCGACTTCGCGAGCGTCGAGTTTCTCGATGTCGGCGCCCATCAGGTCCAGCACGCGGAAGATGCCGTCGCGCGTGGGGTTGAGGCCGACATTTTCGATCACGAGGTCGCTACCCGGCACTATGCTTGCCGCGACCGCAAAGAAAGCAGCGGAGGAAGGATCGCCTGGCACCTCGATATCGCAAGGATGCAGATCGGCGGGGCCGTGAATGCGGATGACGCGGTCGCTCCCGCACTCCTCGACCGTCAGATCGGCACCGAAGCCGCGCAGCATGCGCTCGGTATGGTCGCGCGTCGGCACGGGTTCGATCACCGTGGTGATGCCGGGCGTATTGAGGCCGGCGAGCAGCACCGCGCTCTTAACCTGCGCGCTGGCGACGGGCAGGCGGTACTCGACCGGCACGGCGGGTTGCATGCCGTCCATCATGAGCGGGAGCGTGCCACCGGGCGAGGAGGTGAAGCTTGCGCCCATGGTCGACAGAGGATCGATCACCCGGCCCATGGGCCGTTTCGACAGGCTCGCATCGCCGGTAAAGGCCGCGGTGATGCCATGGCTTGCGACGAGTCCCATCAGCAGCCGCGTGGAAGTGCCCGAATTGCCCATTTCGAGGGCTTGATCCGGCTGCAGCAATCCACCGACACCCACGCCGTCGACCACCCAGTCGTCGCCGTCGCGTTCGATCGTCGCACCCATTGCGCGCAACGCAGCTGCGGTGGCGAGCACATCTTCGCCCTCGAGCAGGCCCGAAATCCGGCTGCGGCCGACAGCCAGCGCGCCGAACATCAGCGAACGATGGCTGATCGATTTGTCGCCCGGGACGCGAATGCGCCCGGTCAGCGGTCCTGCTGGCTTGAAACGGTGAGCGGTCAATCGGAAATCCCGGAAATGGCATGGATGGGGATGCGGCGCTTTGACAGCGCACATACGTTCTGGCAAGGCGCGCGCGCTGTTGATTCCTGCCCAGCGGGAACCCATCAATACAATTACGAATTCACGACCCGCGGCCCGGCGCCGGGGGTGGCAGACTCTAAGGATTACACATGGTCAAACCTGAATGGGGCACCAAGCGGACCTGCCCGAACTGCGGCACCCGCTTCTACGATCTGAACAAGGAAGATCCCGTCACCTGCATCGAATGCGGTGAAGAATGGACTCCTGAACCCGTACTCAAGTCAAAGCAGCCGATCCTCGCCGAGGAAGAGGCGAAGAAGAAGAAGGATGCCGAGGCCGATAGCGATCTTGGCGGGGACGACGATGACGATCTCGATATCGACATCGACGAGGACGATGATTCGCCCGACAACGAAGTCGATCTCGGCGGCGACGACGATCTCGGCGTCGAGACGAAATCGAAGGGCGACGACGACGACGCCGACGAAAGCTAATTTAGCTATTGCATTGCGGGAGGGCTGCTTATATTGGGCGCCTCCCGCAAGGGTGACGCGCCTCCCAGGACGCGTCGTTTGAAATGGCTTGGGGCCTTAGCTCAGCTGGGAGAGCGCTACAATGGCATTGTAGAGGTCAGCGGTTCGATCCCGCTAGGCTCCACCATTTCTCCCGAGTTTGATGGTAGCAGGTCGTGGCGACGGCTGCGGCTTGCTTCCACCACACCCGGGGACATGACTTGGGTTTCATCGGGGAATTCCCCACGCTGGCCGACGAGTTCTCGTCCGCCGGCGTTTTTCGCGTTTAATCGGGCCAGTCATGGTTCGATAAGGAGTTTAGGCAGTCATGTTCGACAATCTGTCCGACCGCCTCGGTAATGTCTTCGACCGCCTGAAGGGGCGTGGCGCGCTGTCGGAGAACGACGTGCGCGAGGCGATGCGCGAGATTCGCATCGCGCTGCTCGAGGCCGATGTCGCGCTGCCCGTCGTGCGCCGCTTCATCGATGCGGTCACCGAGAAGGCGATCGGTTCGGAAGTCCTCAAGTCGGTCACGCCCGGCCAGCAGGTCGTCAAGATCGTCGACGACGAACTTACCGCGATGCTGGGCGGAGGCGAGGACGCCGATCCCGCCGACCGCGAGCTGAACTTCGCCGCCAAGCCCCCGGTCGTCATCATGATGGTCGGTCTTCAGGGCTCGGGTAAGACCACCACCACCGCAAAGCTCGGCAAGCTGATCAAGGAAAAGCACGGCAAGAAGGCCATGATGGCGTCGCTCGACGTCAACCGGCCCGCCGCGCAGGAACAGCTCAAGGTGCTCGGCGAGCAGGTCGAGGTCGCGACGCTGCCGATCATCGAGGGCCAGCAGCCGGTCGATATCGCCCGTCGCGCGATGGAAAGCGCCAAGCTGCAGGCCGCCGACGTGCTGCTGCTCGATACCGCGGGCCGCCTGCATGTCGACGAAGCACTGATGGCCGAAATGAAGGCGATCGCCAGCGTCTCCGCGCCCACCGAGGTGCTGCTCGTGGTCGACAGCCTGACCGGCCAGGACGCGGTCAACGTCGCGCAGAGCTTTACCGGCGAAGTGCCGCTGACCGGCGTGGTTCTGACCCGCATGGACGGCGATGCGCGCGGCGGTGCGGCGCTCTCGATGCGCTATGTCACGGGCAAGCCGATCAAGTTTGCCGGCACGGGCGAGAAGCTCGACGCGATCGAAGCCTTCGATCCCAAGCGCGTGGCCGGCCGTATCCTTGGCATGGGCGATGTCGTCAGCCTGGTCGAAAAGGCTGCCGAGACGATCAAGGCCGACGAGGCCGAAGCGCTCGCCAAGAAGATGGCGAAGGGCCAGTTCGATCTCGAAGATCTGCGCATGCAGTTGAAGCAGATGCAGAACATGGGCGGCCTCGGCATGCTTGCCGGAATGCTCCCGGGCATGAAAAAAGCCAAGGCGGCGATGGCGGCCTCGAACATGGACGACAAGGTGCTTGTCCACATGGATGCGATCATCGGCTCGATGACGCCGAAGGAACGCAAGCGCCCCGAACTGATGAACGCCAAGCGCAAGAAGCGCGTCGCGGCCGGTTCGGGCACCGACGTGCAGACCGTCAACAAGGTGCTCAAGATGCACCAGGAGATGGGTCGCGCGATGAAGCAGATCAAGAAAATGGGCGGTTTGAAGGGCCTCGGTGCGCTGTTCGGCGGCGGGGGCATGGGCGCCGCCATGCCGGGCCTCGGCGGTCCGGGCGGAATGCCCGGCGGGATGCCCGGAATGGGTAGTGGCAAGGGCCCCGGCGTGGATCCCAGCACGCTCCCGCCCGACCTTCAGGACCTCCTCAAGAAGAAATAAGTTTCAGACGTTTACATTCGAAAGGTAATACCAAATGGCAGTTGCAATCCGTCTTTCGCGTGGTGGTGCCAAGAAGCGCCCCTACTACCGCATCGTCGTCGCCGACTCGCGCGCAGCGCGCGACGGCAAGTATCTCGAGCAGATCGGCACCTACAACCCGATGTTGCCGAAGGATTCGGGCGAGCGCGTCAAGCTCAACGAAGACCGCGCGCGCCACTGGCTGAGCGTTGGCGCCAAGCCGAGCGACCGCGTCCACCGTTTCTTCGATGCCGCCGGCATCCTCGAGCGTGCACCGCGGAACAACCCGAAGAAGGGCGAGCCGGGCGAAGCCGCCAAGGAACGCGCCGAGGAAAAGGCCGCCAAGATCGCTGAAGCCGAAGAAGCCAAGAAGGCTGCCGAGGAAGAAGCCAAGGCTGCTGCCGAAGCTCCGGCTGAAGAAGCTGGAGCCGATGAAGCACCGGCTGAAGAAGCGACCGAAGCCGCTTCGGAAGACAAGGGCGAGTAATCGCGCCCATGTCGGACAAGCCCGTCACGCTGGCTGCCGTCACCGGTGCACATGGCGTGACGGGCGAAGTCCGTTTGAAGCTGTTCGGCGAAGGCGTGGACGCGCTCAGGCCGCACAAGAGCTTCAACGAGGGCACGCTGACCCTCGCCAAGATCCGCAGCGACAACAAGGGCGGTGCCATTGCGCGCTTTGCCGAGGTCACCAATCGCACCGCGGCCGAGCAGCTGCGTGGTACCGCCCTTTCCGTTGCGCGCGACGCCTTGCCTGCGCTCGACGAGCAAGAATTCTACTTCTCCGACCTCATCGATCTCGCGGTGGTCACCGATACGGGCGAGGCGGTGGGCCGCGTCTGCGCGGTCGAGAATTTCGGGGCGACCGATATCGTCGAAATCGAGAAGCCCGACGGCAAGAAATTCATGGTCCCGCTGACAAGGCAGGCCGTGCCGGGTTGGACCGATACTCAATTGACCATTTCGGAGCATTTCTGGGATAGGTAGGCGCGGAATGAGCGCCACTTCCACCGACCTTTGGCAACGCCTAGCCGCCTACGAGATCGGCCCGGCCGATGCCGCGCTGAGTTTCACCCAGAGGCTCGCACGCGAGAACCGCTGGAGCAGCGAACACGCTACCCGCGTCGTTCGCGAGTACAAGCGATTCTGTTACCTTGCCAAGACCGCCGGCCACGAGGTCACACCTTCGGATTCGGTCGACCAGGCTTGGCACCTGCACCTGACCTACAGCCGCGATTACTGGCATCGTTTCTGCCCCGAAGTGCTCGGGGCGGACCTGCACCACGGCCCGACCGCGGGCGGTCAGGTGGAGCGCACGCGCTATTACGACCAGTACGCCGCCACGCTGAAGAGCTACGAGGAGGCCTTCGGCGAGGCGCCGCCGCCCGACATATGGCCCGACGCGAACCGGCGATTTAACATCGACCCACGGTCTTTTCGCGTTAACCCCCGCGATGTATTCGTAGTCCCGAGGTGGCGGTTTCTCCTACCGCTCGGGCTGGGCACGCTGCTGGTCGCAGGCGTGTTGCTATTGGAGGGATTGAGCGGATGATCGAAGGCTTCTCGACCTATACGGGCGGCGAGTTCCTCGTCTTTTACGCCCTGCTGGTGGTCGGTGCGATTGTCGCGGGTGTGTGGTTGCCGGGCTTTCTGCGCGCGGATGGCGAGAATCGCCGGATCGATGACCGCTACGACATGGCCTATCTGGCCGGTGGCGCGCGCCGGGTGACCGAGACCGCGCTGGCGCAATTGCTGGGTACCGGCTCGCTCGAAGCTGCGGGTGGCAACAAGGTTCGCGTCACGCGCCCTCAAGGCGGCGAAACCGCGCTCGAGAGCGATCTGCTGCGCAAGAGAGCGGATTTCGGCATCACGTCAGCGCAAAATACGGTCAGTGCCTATATCAACGACATCAAGGAGCGGCTGGTGCGCGATCGCCTGCTGCTCGACCCGAGCGAGCGGATGCAGCTGCGGATCGTCTCGGTGCTGCCCTATCTCGCGGTGCTTGCAGTCGGCTGGTACCGTCGTTCGGCAGGGCTCGCCGAGGGCGAGCAGGTCGGATATCTCACCGGGCTGATGATCCTTGCCGCAATCCTGGGATTTATCCGTTTCATCAAGCTCGATCCGCGGACCCGCGGCGGGCTTGCTGCGGTGGCGGAGGGCAAGGCGATCAGCTCGCGCCTTAGATCCGCGCCGACGGGTCCCGAGCTGGGATTCGGAGTCGCGCTGTTCGGTACCGCTATTCTTGCGGGCACGCCCTTTTCGCAGCTCCACGCCATGCGCCAATCGGCCTCGGGCGATGGCGGCGGTTATTCGAGCGATGGCGGCGATAGCTCGAGCAGCGACGGTGGGGGCTGCGGCGGCGGGTGCGGAGGCTGCGGCGGCTAACGTCGCAGCGGCCGCTTCTCCGCGAGGTGATTGCGGATCGTGGTCGCGGCCACGCCTGCCTGGCCCATTGCGTGGCTGATCTGGTCGAGCCCGAGCACCACGTCTCCGGCAGCAAATAGCCCGGGCACGCTGGTCTCGAGGTGGTCGTCGACGATGATGCAGTCCTTCTCGCTGACCTTCGCGCCGCATGCGACCGCCAGTCCCGATCGCACAACCGATCCAAGCGCAGGATAGACGCTGTCGAAAACCATGCGTCCACCGGCGGTGTCGAGTGCGAGCTGGCCGCCTTCTATCGCATAGCCCCCGCAAGGGCCCGCCACGCGGGCAATCCCCGCATCGTCGAGCGCGTTTGCGCATTGTTCGGACAGGTCATGATCGCCACCGGGCGAGACCAAGGTAATGTCATTCGTGTAGGTCCGGAGGAACTGCGCCTCGGCGGTGCCGTGGTCGCCGGTTCCGATCACCGCAACGCGCCGGTCGGTCACTTCGTAGCCGTCGCACACCGGGCAGTAGCGGATCAGGCCGCGGCTCATCGCCTCGTCGTGCAACTGCTGGTCGATCCCCTCGGGCCGGTTGTTGACCACGCCGGTGGCGATGAGGACGGTGCGCGCGCGAGATTCCTCATCGTCGCAGCATACGGTAAAGGCGTCACCGTCGCGCTTCAGGTCGGTGACCCGCTTGGGTTCGCGCATCGCGCCGTACCTGGCCGCCTGCTCGCGCATGCGTTCGAGCAGCTCGTTGCCGTTGATGCCATCGGGAAACCCGGCGTGGTTGTGGCTGGTCGGGATCCAGCTTGCCCGGCTGGTGCCGCAATCAAACATCCGGATCGCGAGATGATATCGCGCAAGGTAGATCGCCGCTGTCAGGCCGGCCGGCCCGGCGCCCACGATGATGCAGTCGTCCACTTCCATGCCATGGATACGCGCCGGGCCGTCAACAGTGCCGAAGCCGCTTGCAGAGCGCTGTATTACATATATACAACGCTGCTTGCCGCGGGCCGAAGGGAACGGCTAAGGCCGACCGGTAGCCCGAAGGACTAACTGAGGACGTAGACATGCTCGATACCGCCGCCTTCCTGATCGGATCCTATGCCGCAATGAGCGCGGGGATGAGCGTCGCGGTCGCGAAATTTTCGCCATCGATCGGCCCCAGGCTGCGCCACTTGTTTTCCGGCGCTTCGCCCTTGGCAGCGGTCCTTGCGGCTAGGCTCGAAGCCGGACCGAGCACGACGCTGCATGGCATGGACCTGTTTGCGGCCGGCGGGCTGGTGATCCTCGGCGTGGTAACCTCGAACGTGGTCGGCAGGTTCATGCCCGCCGGTGGCAAGGACGAGAAGCGACTTCCCTCGCGCTGACCGGCGAACCGCCACGCGGGATAGCCAAG
Source organism: Erythrobacter sp. (assembly GCA_040830305.1). Classification (GTDB taxonomy): domain Bacteria; phylum Pseudomonadota; class Alphaproteobacteria; order Sphingomonadales; family Sphingomonadaceae; genus Qipengyuania. The sequence continues at coordinate 2,579 of JBFOLW010000124.1, read as the reverse complement.
CAAGGTACGGCGCGCTAACCGCTTCGCCCCATGAGCAAGTTGAATGTCGCCATCGTCCAGGCCGCCCCCGTTCCGCTCGCCATTGGCGACGGGATCAGGAAGGCCGTGCGGCTGGCGCGCGAGGCGGTGGAGGGCGGTGCACAGCTGGTCGCGTTTGGCGAAACCTTCCTCGGCGGCTACCCGCTGTGGCTCGACGAGGCACCCGGCGCGGCGCTGTGGGACCATCCCGGCACCAAGGCGCTGCACCGCATATTGCTCGAACAGGCGGTTGTGGCGAATGATGAGCGACTGCTGCCCTTGCAGGAACTGTGCGACGAGACCGGCGCGGTCATCAGCATCGGCGCGCATGAGCGGGTGCGGCAGAGCCTCTACAACAACCAGATGACCTTCCGGCCGGGCCTGCCGGTGCTCGACCATCGCAAGCTCGTCCCCACGCATGGCGAGCGCCTCATCTGGATGCGCGGCGACGGTTCGACGCTGGGCGTGCACCAGGCGGAATGGGGCAGGGTGGGCAGCCTGATCTGCTGGGAGCACTGGATGCCCTTGGCGCGCGCGGCAATGCACAATCTCGGCGAAAGTGTGCATGTGGCGGCATGGCCCACCGTGCGCGAGGAATACGCACTCGCCTCGCGCCATTACGCGATGGAGGGGCGATGCTTCGTTCTGGCAGCGGGATTGGTGCAGGCGAAGGAAGACCTGTTCGACGGGCTGGAGAGAGCAGGCGGCGATGCGGCGGCGAAAGAGCTGATTGAGGCGATCGAGGGTGATGCACTAAATCGCGGCGGCTCGATGATCATCGCACCCGATGCGCGGATCGTCGTTCAGGCGGGCGAGGGCGAGGAAACGCTGGTTGCTGAGCTTGATCTAGGCGAGGTCGGGCAGGGGTTGGCGAACCTCGATACCGATGGTCACTATTCCAGGCCTGATTTGTTTGAGCTGACCGTAGACACTAGGGTCAAAAACGGAGTTGCCTGGCGCGGAGAACCGAGAGAATGATTCAGTGGATACTTCTCCTTGCCGCTCCGATCTTGCTTAGCCTTGCCGCCGCGTTCTTTGGGGGCAGAGTTCTAAAACGTAACGTGACAAGGGTTCCAGCCACCCTGCGCTTCGTTCTCGCTAACCTTTTCCCCGTCATCCTTGTTTTGGCTTACCTCTGGATTTTCCAGCAGATCGATTTTGCGATCCATCGCGCCAATGGAGGGAGTGACGAATATATGGGGCCAATGGCCATTCTTGTTTACGGCTATCCCATCTTCGCGCTTACTTTCATCATCAGCTTCTTCCTCGCCTCGTATCGCTTCGCTGAATCATGACTTTCGCAGCCACTTTCCTGACCCTCTATCCCGAGATGTTTCCCGGGCCGCTGGGCGTGTCGCTTGCGGGCAAGGCGCTCGAGCGGGGGGACTGGTCGTGCGAGACCGTCCAGATCCGCGATTTTGCCACGGACAAGCATCGCACGGTCGATGATACGCCGGCGGGCGGCGGGGCGGGCATGGTGCTCAAAGCCGATGTGCTCGGGCGGGCGCTGGACCATATCATCGGAACCCAAGAGACCCGTTCGTCTCGAGCGCAGTCGAGAGACGGCGGATCAGAGCCGGGCCGGCGTGTCTCGACTTCGTTCGACGCAAACGGAGGTTCAGTACGCCCGATCCTCGCCATGACGCCGCGCGGCAAGCCGATCAGCCAGGCGCGTATCCGCGAGATCGCGCAGGGACCCGGTGTCGCCATATTATGCGGGCGCTTCGAGGGCTTCGACGAGCGCGTTTTCGAGGCCTATCCGCAGATCGAGCAGGTGTCGCTTGCCGATATCGTCCTGTCGGGCGGAGAGACCGCTGCGCTGGCGATTCTCGACGCTTGCATTCGGCTGCTTCCCGGAGTAATGGGCGCGCCCGATAGCGGAGTCGAGGAGTCCTACGAAAACGGGCTGATCGAATATCCGCAATATACCCGACCTCAGGAATGGGAAGGGCGCACGATCCCTGAAGTGCTGCGATCGGGGGATCATGCGAAGATCGCTGCTTGGCGCAAGGCAAGGAGCGAGGAAGACACACGGTTACGCAGGCCGGACCTTTGGGAGCGTTACAGTGACGCTCGGGACCGACCTGCCTCTGGCGCGCGGCGAGAAGACTAAGGATATGGTTCGATGAACCTCATTCAGCAGCTCGAAGCAGAAGCTATCGAGAATCTCGGGAAGGACATTCCCGAATTCCGCGCCGGTGACACCGTGCGCGTCGGCGTCCGCGTTGTCGAAGGCAACCGCGAACGCGTCCAGAATTTCGAAGGCGTTGTCATTGCCCGCTCGAACCGCGGCATGGGCAGCAACTTCACCGTGCGCAAGATGTCGTTCGGCGAAGGCGTGGAGCGCGTGTTCCCGCTCTACTCGCCGATCATCGACAGCATCACCGTGGTCCGTCGCGGTATCGTGCGTCGGGCCAAGCTCTACTATTTGCGTGGCCGCACCGGCAAGCGCGCCCGCATCGCCGAGCGCCGCGAAAACGCGCCCAAGGCGTAAGCAGAACGCATATTCTCCTCGCGAGAAAATGAAGGGCGGCTTCCCGTATCGGGAGGCCGCCCTTTTT
>JBFOLW010000123.1:0-8280 GCA_040830305.1 Erythrobacter sp. | reverse complement strand
GGGGTGAACATGGGAACGGCTTGTACGCCTCGACTGTCGGATAGCCCGACGATCGACCTTCAGGCGGGAGAGTATGCGGTCGCGATTGCGCCCCGCGTCGGGAGTAGCATTTCCGCATTCACGTTCCGCAACGAGCCGATCCTGAGGACGGCGGTCGGACGCTCTGTCCTCGACAGTGCCTGTTTTCCGCTGGTGCCATTTTCGAACCGGATCGCAAATTCCCGCTTTGTGTTCGAGGATATGCCGGTCCAGCTCTCTCCCAATCATCCCGAAGAAACCGACGATCCGGTGCTGCATGGCTTCGGATGGCTGGGCGAATGGTCGCTCGAGGAATCCGGTGGCGACACGGCCTCGCTCGTCTTCCAGCACAAAGCAGATCGATGGCCATGGCACTTCCGTGCCAGATCCGGGTTTCATCTCGATGCCGATGGCCTGCTGCTGACTCTCGAACTCGTCAACCGGGACGAGCGGCCCATGCCCGCCGGCCTGGGGTTCCACCCCTATTTCCCCCGAACACCTCGAACCAACTATCGCGGCCTGCATCGCGGAGAGTGGCGTGCAGGATCGGACTGCCTGCCGCTTACGCTTGAAGAACGCGCCGCCCCCATCGACTGGTGGGCGGGCAATCCGGTGGGGTCGCGGAGGGTCGACACGGTCTACACCGGACGGCAGGGCAACCTCGAAATCCTCTGGCCCGAGCGCGGCCTTGCCGCGGTCGTCGAGCCCTCGGACAATCTCAGTTTCACCACGGTCTACGTGCCGGGCGGAGAAGATTTCTTCTGTGTCGAGCCGGTCAGCCATGTAACGAACGTCTTCAACACCGGGCGCCCGGCGGACGGAATGCGCGTGCTGGCACCGGGGGAAAGCTTGATGGTGTCGATGCGGATCGGAGCGCGAGCGATCGACTAGGATGCGATCCTGACCGGACGATCCAGCCGGTGTTCTAGTCCCAACACTGCTTCTCTTTCTCCGACCACCACAACCGAACCGCCAAATCCGGCGCCTGTCATGCGGGCCGCCCCCGCTCGTCCGAGCAGGTCGTCGATCCGTTCGACAAGCTGGTCCACCGCAGGCACGCTAACCTCGAACAGGTCGCGAAGCGATTTGTGGCCCGCCCGGAAAATTTCGATCATCGCCTGGAGGTCAGCAGATGCGAGGGCGGTCGCCGCCTCGGACACCCGATCGATTTCTTCGACCACATGAAGCGCCCGCAGCCGCTCCAGCGCATCGAGCTTGCCGGCCATGACCATGGCGCGATCGGCATCACGCAATGTCTCTACCCCAAGCTTGGCGGCCGCGCTCTCACACTGCGCGCGGCGTGCGTTGTATTCGCCGTCGACAAGGCCGCGACTCACTCCCGAGTCGACAATGCCGACCGCCCAGTCGCGCGGAATGGCAACCAGCTTTCGAGACAGGTCGCGACAGTCGAGAAGCAGTGCCTCGCCGGGCTTCCCGGCAGCGACCGCCATCTGATCCATGATCCCGCAGGATACGCCTGCCCAGTCGTGCTCGGTTTGCTGGGCGGTCCTGGCGAGCTCGGTCGCCTCGACGGTCTGCCCGGCTGCGGCGGCAAGCGCCCGTCCGACCGCGACGCAAAGCGAGGCAGAGGATGAAAGCCCCGAACCGCGGGGCAGATTGCCGACGATGAGCATCCTTGCCCCGGCTTGCGGCCTTGCGGGTGCCGATGCGGCCATGCCGCGGACATAGGATCGCCAATCGACAACCTCGGGCCTTGCCGGGGCGTGCAGGTTGAACATGTCTTCGGCGCCCAGATCGGCTGCGATGACATGTAACTCGTCGCCCTCGCAAGGCGCCCATGCGATCGTCGTGCCTTCGCGCACCGGCATCGGAAGAACGAGCCCGTCGTTGTAGTCCACGTGCTCGCCGATCAGATTGACGCGGCCGGGTACGAACACCGTGCCGGCAGGCTCTGTACCGAATGCGGCGACAAACTTCTCCCGCGCCAGACCGGCAAGCTCGCTGGTCATTGCATCACCTCGCGCAGCCGCTGCGCCGCCATTTCAGGAGTGAGGTCGCGCTGTGTCTCAGCAAGCAGTTCGAAGCCGACCATGTGCTTGCGGATTTCGGCCGAGCGCAACAGCGGCGGGTAGAAGTGCGCGTGAAGCCGCCAGTGCGCGCAATCCTCGCCAATCCCGTGCGGTGCACCATGCCACCCCATCGAATAGGGGAAGGCGGTATCGAACAGGGCATCGTTGCCGCGCAGCAGTTCGCCGAGCAGCGAGGCCAGTGCGCCGCGGGCACTGTCGTCGAGGTCCTCAAGCCGGCGAATGTCGCCACGGGCAATGACGAGCGTCTCGAACGGCCATGCCGCCCAGTGCGGCACGACCGCGAGCCAGCAATCATTGGCAGCCACAACGCGGCTGCCGTCCTCCTCCTCGGCGACCAGCACATCGTCGAGCAGCGCCGAACCGTGCTCATCGAGATGGCGGCGCTGGCAGCTGTCCTCCTGCGCGACGAGAGATGGGATGAAGTCGCCGGCCCAGACCTGGCCGTGAGGGTGGGGCGAAGACGCCCCCATCATCGTGCCCTTGTTCTCGAAGATCTCGACATGTGCCCAGCGCCGGCCGAGCTCGCGCGAAATATCGCACCATTTGTCGACGACCTCGCGTCGCTCTGGCTCGCTCAGGCTCGCGAGCGTCGCAGAGTGGTCCGGCGAGTAGCAGATGACCTGCGCTTCGCCGGTGGCCGGTTCCTCGCGCAGCAAGCCTTCCCTGCGCCGCGCACCGGCATCGGCAAGCAAAGCGGGAAAATCGTTCGGGAAGGCGAACACGCCATCGTAGTCGGGATTTCGCACTCCGCCGACCCGTTCGTTGCCCGGGCAAAGATAGCAGGCCGGGTCATGCCGTGCGGGCGTCGGTGTTCCAGTCGACTTCTTCTCGCCCTGCCAGGGCCGCTTCATCCTTTGCGGGCTGACCAGTACCCATTGGCCGGTCAGGCGATTGAGGCGTCTATGCGGCTGGTCGGTCTCGCTCATGAAACTGCCTTTATATGATAGATCAGCGCGCTTTCCGCAGACAGCGAAGGAATTGGCAGCCCGGCGTGGGCGAGCCAACTGCCGCTGAAACGCTGCGGGCTCGTCTTCATCGATCGGATTGCGGGCTGGTCCGATGGAGAAAACTGGCCGCCCCTGCCGGCGTGCCTGAGCAGGCGGATATCCCAGTCGGGGCCCTCGGCAAAGGGCAGGCAAACCGGCTGCGTGCGGCGATCCCGACCGTGGTCGCGGCGGAACACCCACAAAAGCAGTTCGTCGTCCCGGCCATGCGCCTGCCACAAAAGCCCGTCAGGCGCCTCGCCCAAGATGGTCCGGCCGCCGTGGATCAGACCTCGCCATTCCTGCCAGAAAGCGATCCATTCCTGAAGAGAGCCGCGTTCATCGCTTGGCATGGTTGCTGGATCGAGCTCGATCCCGAAGTGCCCCACGCTCGCCACGGCGGCCCGGAAGTCGAGCGCCTGACTGCGACCCGTGGCGTGGCTCGGGCTTGCCCCGACGTGCGAGCCCAGCAATTCCGGCGGCATGAACGCGAGGAAGCTGCGCTGGATGGGCACACGCGCGACCGCATCGATGTTGTCGCTCACCCAGAACCGGTGCGTGAACCTTGCGATCCCCGCGTCGATGCGCCCGCCACCGCCGGCACAGCTCTCGATCTCGACCTCGGGATGTGCCTCCCTCAGCCTTGCCAGCAGCGCATAAGTGCCCCGCGCCTGAGCTGCCCCACCCGAGGGCGCATGATCGCGGTTGTGATCCCATTTGAGATAGGAAATCGGGGCAGAGGACAGCAATCGATCGAGCTGCGCAAACAGGTGGTCCCGAACGTCTTCCCTGCGCAGGTCGAGCACCAGTTGGTTGCGGGCCGTGGGTCTTTCTCTCCCCTCCATCGCCAGCACCCAGTGCGGGTTTTCCCGGTACAGATCGCTGTCGGGATTGACCATCTCCGGTTCCACCCAGAGGCCGAATTCCATTCCGAGGTCGAGAACTTTCTCGGCTATGGGCGCGAGGCCCTGGGGGTACTTCTGCGGATCGGCAACCCAGTCGCCGAGGCCGGCCCGGTCGTGATTGCGCGCGCGGAACCATCCGTCATCCAGAATGAATCGTTCGACACCGAGCGTCGCTGCAGCTTCTGCGAGCTTGCCGATCCGCTCCTCGTCATGCGAGAAATAGACCGCTTCCCAGCTGTTGAGATGGACCGGGCGCGGTCGCATGGTTCCTCCGGGCCAGCTTATCCGCTCGCGTATTGCGGCGTGCATCTGCGCCATCGCGCCATTGCGTCCGCTCGACGAGACCGCGACGAGAAGGGGCGGGGCATCGCAGGTCTCGCCGGGTCCGAGCACGAGCTCGCCGGGCTGGAACACGGCTTCTGCGGACACAGACAGGGTGCCGCTGTCGTCACGCTCGATCGAAAGGCGCGCGTCTCCGGACCAGGCAAGCTGGAAAGCCAGAACCAGACCCGAATGCCATCCGGCGGTTTCGCCCATCACATAGGCTCCGCATGGCCCTCCGTGGCCTGGAATGCCGCGCCGGGTCTCGCGGGTCCAGCGATGCTCGGGCATTGGCTCGCAGCATTCGACCAGCTCCCCGTTATGCCGGCCACGCCAGCTGACGATGGAACCCGAAGCGGCCGGTAGCGGCAGGACGGCGCTGGCCAGCCTGTCGACAGCGATCGGCAGATCGGAATTATTGGTGATGCTTGTCGACACCTCGAGGCCTCCGCCGGAAAGCCTGCGGTAGCGAAAGGTGGTGCCGATCCCTGCCGGCTGATCACTCGGTTCTATGACCAGAGAATCGCGTGTCTCAGTCACTTCGCAAGCGTCGAAGGAAAGCTCGAGAGCTGCACCCGACGCATCGCGCAGAGCCATCGCGGTCGGCCCGAACCAGCCAAGACCTGCGAGCGGCAAGACGTCCGGCACCCGCTCTTCGTCGAGCGAAAAAGTCGTGACGTCGCGAAGGTCGGCAAGTTTGGGCAATCTTCCGGGATCGGCTTTGGTTCCGAAGTGCCACCAGACGGGCACGCCCCGTTCGCCCCGCTCGAGCACGATGCTCCATTCCTCGCCATGCAACGCGAGAATATCGGCGTGGCTCATGCGGCAGGCTTCGCTTGCGCGCGGAACAGCGAGAAACCGATCCATTCAGCCCGGCGTCCGAGCGCGAGGCGATTGAAGGCCAGGGCTGCCACCACCGAGGTCGACAGCGTCACGACCATGAAATCGATGTAGTGGATGCCGGTTGCTGCGGCGAATGCCTCGTTGAACGTGAACAGGCCGTACAGCCCGATGCCCCACCCGACACCTGCGATCGCCGCCCGCGCAGCGACACCGCGGAACAGCAGGCCGACAATGAACGCGGACAGGATCGGCATCGACGACAATCCGTTCAATTGCTGCAACAGGTTGATGATGCTTTCGGCATTCTGGAAGACCGGCACCATGACAATCGCCAGCGTGGTGGCCAGTCCGCTCATCACAGCGCCCAGCTTCCAGTGATTCGCGACCTTGCCGACGAACCGTTCGTGGAAATCGACCGAGTAGAGCGCGACGGTCGAATTCAGCACCGCACTGAAGGTGGTGATGACCGCCGCCGCGACCATCGCCGCGAAGGCCCCCGACAGCCAGCCGGGAAGCACTTCGGCCACCAGTCGCCCGTATGCCGCATCTCCGACATCGCCGAACAGCTTGTAGGCGACCACGCCGGGGACGACCACGATCGGAGGCACGACAAGGATCCGCACCGCGGCTGCCGCAAAGACGCCTTTCTGCGCCTCGCGCACGGACGGCGCGGCCATCGCTTTCTGCGTGATATTCTGGTTGGTCGACCAGTAGAAGATCTGGATGAAGGCCATGCCGGTGAACAGCGTGTGGAAGGGGATCGGGCTGTCGGCGGCGCCCACCATGCTCAGACGTACGGGCGGGACACCGGTAACGATGTCGAAATCTACCGCGGCGAGCGCCAGAAATACGATTACCAGCGCGAGGAACAGGATGCCAATCCCCGAGAATGTGTCCATGACGGCAACGGCTCTCAGGCCGCCGAAGATCGTGTAGGCTGCCCCGACCAGTGCCAGGCCTAGCGAGAAGGCGAGCAGAGGCACCTGCTCGCCGAATAGCGACTGGAGGAACAGCCCACCCGAATACAAGGCCGCAGGCAGGTAGATCAGCAGGTTGCCGAGGATGAAGATGGCCGAAATCAGCGTCCGGATCGAACGCCCCTCGTACCGCCTCTCGAGCAACTCGGTGACGGTCGTGCAATTGTAGCGGTAATAGAGCGGGACAAAGACGAAGGCGAGCGCCATCAGCCCGACGAATCCAGCAATCTCCCACCACGCGAGCAGCAGCATCTGGTTGCCGTTCATGCCGACCAACTGGTCGGTCGACAGATTGGTGAGCGTGATCGAACCGGCCACGAAGAACCAGGTCAGACCCTTGCCGGCAAGATAGACATCCTGCTCCGAGCCGTCGTGCCCGGCGCGCCGCACCTTCCACCATGTCAGAAGGCCCACCAGGGCCGTCAGGGCAACGAAGACACCAACCTGAACCAGGCTCCCAAACTGCCCAGTATCGTACATTTCCAGCTATCCCCCCGGACCCGTCGAATTCCTGATTTGCGCGTTTGCATGATCGTTATTGTAAGAAACGTCAATAAACGCGATTGACCTCACACCCGTTTTGCCGAAGGTCTAACGCATGAACGACGATCAATCTATGCACCTGGGCGTCTGCTATTATCCGGAGCACTGGCCCGAATCCCGCTGGCCGGAAGACGCCAGGCTTATGCGGGAGGCGGGGCTGACGCGCGTCCGGATCGGGGAATTCGCCTGGAGCAGGATCGAGCCCGAACCGGGCTGTTTCGAGTGGGACTGGCTCGATCGCGCAGTGTCGGTCCTGCATGATGCCGACCTCGGAATCATCATGGGAACGCCGACCGCCACGCCGCCCAAATGGCTGGTCGACGCGATGCCGAACATGGTGGCTATCGATCACAATGGCAGGCCGCGCGGCTTCGGATCGCGACGCCATTATTGCTTCAGCCACGATGGCTACCGGGCCGAAGCCGCCAGGATCACCCGCGAAGTGGCCCAGAGGTACGGAACGCATCCGGGCATCGTCGCCTGGCAAACCGACAATGAGTACGGATGTCACGATACGGTCCAGAGTTTCTCGCCCTCCGCGCGCGAGGCGTTCCGCGTCTGGTTGGCCGATCGCTACGGATCGGTTGCTGCGCTGAACGAGGCCTGGGGCAATGTATTCTGGTCGATGGAGTACCGGAATTTCGCTGAGATCGAGCTGCCCAATCTGACAGTGACAGAGGCGAACCCGGCACACTGGCTGGCGTTTCGCCGCTTTTGCTCGGACCAGGTTGTCCGCTTCAACCGGGTGCAGGTTGAAATCCTGCGAAGCCTGTCACCGGGGCGGGACATCACGCACAACGCGATGGGCTTTTACACCGGATACGATCACCACGACCTCGCCGCGGATCTGGATGTGCTCGGCTGGGACAGCTACCCGCTCGGTTTCCTCGAGATGTTTCGTTTCACAGAAGAGGACAAACTTCGGTTCGCGCGCACCGGTCACCCCGACATCGCCGCGTTTCATCACGATCTCTACCGCGGCTGTACCGGGAACAGACGCTGGAGCGTGCTCGAGCAGCAGCCGGGCCCGGTCAACTGGGCGAGATACAATCCCGCTCCGCACGAGGGCATGGTGCGGCTGTGGACGGTCGAAGCCTTTGCGCATGGGGCGGAACTGGTCAGCTATTTTCGCTGGCGCCAGTTTCCCAAGGCGCAGGAGCAAATGCATGCGGGTCTGCTCAGGCCCGATGGCGAGCCCGCTCCCGGTCTGGGTGAAGTCCGGCTCGCGGCGCAAGACCTCGAGCACCTTGGTGATCCCGGCGAGGCACCCCGGCAGGCCGCGCTCATCCTTTCATACGACGCCGAGTGGATGACGCAGATCCAGCCGCAGGGCGAAGGCCGTTCTGCGCTATGGGCGGCATTCTCGGCCTATTCTGCGCTTCGTCGACTGGGACTGAATGTCGACATCCTCCCGCCCAATGCATCGCTCGACGGATACGGGCTCGTCGTGGTGCCGTGTTTGCCGATCATGCCCGACGAGCTGATCGAGACACTTGGACATTGCGATGCCCAGGTGATCATCGGGCCCCGGGCGGGTAGCCGGACCGCCGAATTCGCAATTCCGGACGGACTCGTCAGCCCCGGTCTCGAAGCCATGCTGGGAGGGAAGGTGGTCCGGAGCGAAAGCCTGTCGGACCGG
>JBFOLW010000122.1:0-10334 GCA_040830305.1 Erythrobacter sp. | reverse complement strand
TTCGTGTCCGGCGGAGGATGGTCCGCCATAGGGAGATCTTTCTATTCCTCCCGCGCAAACCAGCGGCGCGGGGACTTGGCGGCGATGCTAGCGGCGAAGCGGGGGCGGGGCAAGTGCAGCCGCAATGCACGGGGTTGACCTTGCGCGACGACGAAATTAGATGCGCGGCCTCTTCCGGAGCGGCAATGCGATTCTCGCCCGCCCGGACGGCTGATGCCCCGTCGTCTAATGGTAAGACTACGGACTCTGACTCCGTCAATTGAGGTTCGAATCCTCACGGGGCATCCATTCTTTCCAGCTACGTGGCTGATTCGACGCTTTCTCTCGCCGTGATGGCGGGCAGAGCCCCCCAAAACATTCCGAGGGCGCGGTTTGGCTAAGGAAAGATTGTCGGGGACTATTGGCGAACTCGCTTGGTCGTCTGAAAAGTCCCAGCTCATGCTCCCATTTCTACACAGTCTCCTAAATTACAGGCCTGCGCGACATCATGAAGGCGTCGATCAAGCCGCGTTATCTGATTGTCGACCTAGGCGACCGACGACGCCGGACGCTAGTCCCCGGTCAACGCGGCCCAGGTGTTTTTGCCGACGATGCCGTCGGCGTAGAGGCCTTTTGAACGCTGGAATTCGACCACTGCGCGTTTCGTCATCGGACCGAAGTCGCCGTCCCTGACGATGCCGAGAATCTCCTGCAACTCCTTCACCGCGTCCCCGCGATCGCCCTGGCGCAGCAGGGGGCGGGGCGACAGGACCTGCGGCCCGCCGGCCGAATGGAAGCGATAGGCCGCCTCGAGCTTTTCGTCGTATTTGTTCGCACGGTATGCCGGACCATTGTAGCCGCGCGCAAAGCCGGTCCAGTCGGTGCGGATGAGTTCGTCGTCGAGATTGTTGCCTTTAACAAAGGCGACGAAAGCTTCGAGCTGCGCAGGCTCGCCCGAGACCATGGCCGCGACGAAGTCCTCGGCGCTGTCGAAGCCACAGACGCGATAATTGTCACCCATTATCTGAAACGCGCCCCAGCTCGCCGAGCGCAGCGCGGCATCGCGGTTGAGCTCGATGGCCTGCGCGAGCCGGTCGTATTCGCGTGTGCCGCCCTTGTAGCCACCCCACTTGCGGTGTGAGATCGCCGGATGGCTCTCGTCGAACTGGTGGTCGGTGAGACGCGAGAAATAGTGGCGCTCAAACAGGATCTTGGGCCGTTTGTCGGAAAGAAATCCTCCACGGCTTTCGACGTCGATAACGGCGCGAACGGCAGCTACCTGACAGCCGATCGATTGCGCGGCGATCTCGATTGCCTCGTCGGTCAACGGCGATGCGGGTCCAGAAAATTCGAGCGGCATAGGTCATCTCCCAGCGACCGGCTTTCGGTGCGAAAGCCGGTGTTCACGAGCGCGACACCGATCAGATTTCCGATTTGTAGGAAAGAAGTTACAGCCGAGAAAAGCGGGATGATTGGACGCCAGCGCCATAAATCGCGCGAGACACTCTCCGTGTGCATTCTGACAGGCGGAATTCTAGCCAATGCAGCGAAGCGGCATCTTGCGCGACTACTGGTTCTGAATGCCGACGATCGCATGAATTGCGGGCACGCTTCTCGACGAGATCGGCAGTTTCGGGCTTGGAAAGGTCGAGTTCCGGGGCGGGCATTGGCCGATCCGAATGAAACCCAACTTGCTGCGCGGTGTGCAAACGGAAAGCTGCGAGAAGGATTTGCCGGTCGCGAGTGGATGGCATAGGTTGCGCCGCGACTGGTATGTCCAGCCCTCAGGATGGCAGGCGACCGGTTGCTCTGTCCGGAGCTACTGCACGAAAGCGGAGCTAACACCTTGGCGGATGCATCCTACCAATCGGGTTGGACGGATCTGGCCAAGCATCCTTTCTTTATGGTCTAGAGGGGTTTCCCAAAGGGACTCCACTGCTTTTCCGCCGTTGCCAAACCTGCTCCCGCGCGCCAAAAAGGTTGCAATGGGAGACGGAGATTTGAGCGAGACCTTTCCGGAAATCCGCGATGCGGTGCGGCGCCTGTGCGCCAAGTTCCCGGGCGAGTACTGGCGCGCGCTGGATCGTGAGCGCGCCTATCCGACCGAATTCGTGACCGCGCTGACCGAGGCGGGCTTCCTCTCGGTGCTGATCCCCGAAGAATATGACGGGTCGGGCCTGGGGCTCGAGGCGGCCTGCGCGGTTCTGGAGGAAATCCACCGCTCGGGCTCCAACGGCGGTGCCTGCCATGCGCAGATGTACACCATGGGCACGCTGCTCAAGCATGGCAGCGAGGAGCAGAAGCGCCAATACCTGCCCAAGATCGCCAGCGGCGAGCTGCGCCTGCAGGCCTTCGGCGTGACCGAGCCGGGGGCGGGCACCGACACGACGCGCATTTCCACCTTCGCCAGGGACGTCGGCGACCATTACGTGGTCAACGGCCAGAAGATCTGGATCAGCCGGGCGGAGCATTCGGACCTCATGGTTCTGCTGTGCCGCACCACCCCGCGCGAGGACTGCGCCAAGCCGTCCGACGGGATGAGCGTGCTGCTGGTCGACATGCGCGAAGCGGTCGGCAACGGGCTCACCATTCGCCCGGTTCGCACCATGCTCAACCACGCCACGACCGAGCTGTTCTTCGACGACCTCAAGGTGCCCAAATCCGCGTTGATCGGCGAGGAAGGCAAGGGCTTCCGCTACATCCTCTCGGGCATGAATGCCGAGCGTATCCTGATCGCCGCCGAATGCATCGGCGACGGGCGTTTCTTCATCGACAAGGCCAGCGCCTATGCCAGGGAGCGCAATGTCTTCGGCCGCGCCATCGGCGAAAACCAGGGCGTGCAGTTCCCCATCGCGCGGGCCTATGTCCAGTTGTCCGCTGCCGCAGAGATGGTGACCAAGGCGGCGCGGATGTTCGATGCGGGCGAGAATGCCGGAACCGAGGCCAACATGGCCAAGATGCTCGCGAGCGAGGCCAGCTGGGCGGCGGCAGACATGTGTATCCAGACGCATGGCGGCTTCGGCTTTGCCGAGGAATACGATGTCGAGCGCAAGTTCCGCGAGACGCGGCTCTATCAGGTCGCACCGATCAGCACGAACTTGATTCTCAGCCATGTGGCGACGCATGTGCTGGATCTGCCCAAGAGCTTCTAGAAAAGCCGAGATTCCGAGGAGAGAACAATGTCCAGCAACGGTCCGCTGACCGGCCTCAAGGTCGTCGAATTCCAAGGCATTGGCCCGGGGCCCCACGTGGCGATGATGCTCGCCGACATGGGCGCCGAAGTCGTGCGGATCGAGCGTGCGGGGCACCAGCCGATGAACCCGGTGGTCGAGCGCGCGCGGCATCGCGTGGCAGTCGACCTCAAGAGCGAAGAGGGGCAGGAGTTCGTCAGGAAGGCGCTCGCCCATGCAGACGTGCTCGTCGAAGGCTTCCGTCCCGGAGTCATGGAGCGACTCGGGTTGGGCCCTGACGCAATGCTCGCGGCTAATCCGCGGCTCGTCTATGCGCGCATGACCGGCTGGGGACAGGGCGGCCCGCTGGCGCAGGCCGCGGGGCACGATCTCAACTATATCGCCATCACCGGGGCATTGGACGCGATCGGCAAGCGCGGCGAATTGCCGGTGCCGCCGCAGAACCTCGTCGGCGATTTCGGCGGCGGGTCGATGTATTGTGCGATGGGCATTCTCGCCGCGCTGTTTGAGCGTCAGTCGAGTGGCAAGGGGCAGGTGGTCGATGCGGCGATCGTCGATGGCGTGACCAGCCTGATGAGCTTTTTCTACGGCCAGCCGCACAGCGCGCTGCGCACGGTCGAACGCGGCGCCGGCCTGCTCGGCGGGGCGGCGCATTTCTACCGCTGCTATAGCTGCAAGGACGGCAAGGAAGTGAGCGTCGGCGCCATCGAGCCGCAATTCTATGCCGAGCTGCTGCAGCGCGCCGATGCGCCCGAGCATCTGCGCGAGCGCCAGATGGATCCTTCCAAGTGGGACGACTACGCCGAGGACCTCGCCGAGCTCTTCGCTACGAAAACGCAGGCCGAATGGTGCGAGCTGCTCGAAGGCACCGATGCATGCTTCTCGCCTGTCGTCCCGCTCGACCATGCCAAGGACCATCCGCACATGAAGGCCCGGGGCGCTTTCGTCGAGCATGGCGGCCGCTGGCACACAGCGCCCGCCCCGCGTTTCGACCGCACGCCGAACACCATTCGCGACAGTGCGGAGGACGGCGATCAGGTGGTGGCGCGCTGGGCCGAAGGGGGCTAGACGCACGCGCAAAGGAGAGATTCTGATGCGCGATTGCACCAAGTTCTACATCGACGGCCAGTGGGTCGATCCGGTCGAGGAAAACACGCAGCCGGTCGAGAACCCGGCGACCGAAGAGACGATCGGCCACATCAGCTTCGGCACCAAAGCCGATGTCGACAAGGCCGTGGCCGCCGCGCGCCGCGCCTTCGCAACCTTCAGCCAGACCAGCAAGGAAGAGCGCCTGACGCTTCTGCGCGCAATTCAGGCCGAGATCGAGAACCGCAAGGAAGAGCTCGCCACCGCGGTCAGCGACGAAATGGGCGCGCCCATGAGTCTCGCCAACGGCCCGCATGTCGGCCTCCTCGCCGGGCACTGCCAGAAGGCCATCGAAATCCTCGAAGGATTCGATTTCGAACGTCAGGACGGCCCGACGCTGCATGTGTGGGAGCCGGTCGGCGTGGTCGGCATGATCACCCCGTGGAACTGGCCGCTCAACCAGATCGCCTGCAAGGTCTTCCCGGCGCTGGCGACGGGCAACACCATGGTATTGAAGCCAAGCGAGATCGCGCCTTTCAATGCCTATATCTTCGCCGAGATCATGGATGCGGCGGGCGTCCCGGCTGGCGTCTTCAACCTCGTCAACGGCGACGGGCCGGGCGTGGGCGAGGCGATTTCCGGCCATACCGACATAGACATGGTCAGCTTCACCGGATCGACCCGTGCCGGCGTGCTGATTGCCAAGAACGCCGCCGATACGGTCAAGCGCGTGGCGCAGGAACTGGGCGGCAAGAGCCCGAACATCGTGCTCGACGACAGCGCCTTTACCCAGTCGGTTGCCAAGGGCACCGTCGCGATGATGGGCAATTCGGGCCAGACCTGCACTGCGCCGAGCCGCATGCTCGTGCCGCACAAGCGCATGGAAGAAGCCAAGGCCGCGGCGAAGGAAGCTGCCGAGGGCGTGATCCCCGGTGATCCGAAGGGCAATGCCGCGATCGGCCCGGTCGTATCGCGCGCACAGTGGGACAAGATCCAGGGCCTGATCGAGAAGGGCATCGAGGAGGGCGCGACACTGGTCGCGGGTGGCCCCGGCAAGCCGGAAGGGCTGGAAACCGGCCACTACATCAAGCCGACCGTCTTTGCCGATGTCGACAACGATATGACCATCGCCCGCGAGGAGATCTTCGGCCCCGTGCTCTGCATCCTTGGCTACAAGGATTACGACGACGCCATCCGCATCGCCAACGACACCGAATACGGTCTCGCCAGCGCGGTGATGGGCGAAGACATCGAAATTGCCCGCAGCCTTGCCAAGCGTATCCGCGCAGGCCGGGTCGCGATCAATGGCGGCTACGATCTCAACGCGGCCTTCGGCGGCTACAAGAAGTCGGGCAATGGCCGCGAATGGGGCGAGTGGGGCTTCCATGACTTCCTCGAAGTGAAAGCCGTGATGGGCCACAGCTGATGGCAGGCAGGCACTTCGACGAATGGCAGGTTGGCGACACGCTGACCCATGAAATCCGGCGCACGGTGACCGAGGCGGACAACCTCTTCTTCACCGTGATGACCCACAATCCGCAACCGCTCCACCTCGACGTGGAAGCGGCTAGGGAGAGCGAATTCGGGCAGATCCTCGTCAACGGGACCTATACCTTCTCGCTCATGGTGGGGTTGAGCGTGGGCGACACCACGCTCGGCACGCTGGTGGCCAACCTCGGCTACGACAAGCTGGTTATGCCAAAGCCGGTGTTCATCGGGGATACGCTGCATGCGACCAGCGAGGTCATCGCCCTGCGCGAAAGCAAGTCGCGGCCCGACACCGGGATCGTTACCTTCCTTCACGAAGCGGTGAACCAGCGCGGCGAGACCGTGTGCCGCTGCGAACGTTCGGCGCTGCTGAGAAAGAAGCCCGCCTCATAGCGCACAGTGCGTAACCATTTTCCATGCGGTGCGTTTGGGGCGCATGGGAGATGGCCGTGACGCACCGTGAACCGACCAGCATAGGCGATGTGCTCGGCGAACTCGACGAGCTCGCCTCGCAGCGCGACAAGGTCCACGTGGCCGATGTGCTCGACGATTTCGGCGCGCGCAGCTTCGGTCCGTTCATCATGATTCCGGCGCTGCTCGAGATCACGCCTGTCGGCGGCATTCCCGGCCTGCCGACAGCGCTGGCACTGTTCATCGCGCTTATCGCAGTCCAGCTACTGCTCGGCCGCGATCACGTATGGATGCCGCAATTCGTGCAGCAACGTGCGGTAGGAGCGAAAAAGTTGCACAAGGCAGTGACCGGATTGCGTGGTCTTGGCGGGTTTCTCGACCGCCATAGCGAGGGGCGACTCGAGGGCCTGACGCGGGGCCCGGCTATCAAAGGAGTTGCGCTGGCGATCATTGCACTGTGCTGCACCGTTCCGCCGCTCGAATTCCTGCCCTTTGCCAGTTCGATCCCGATGCTCGCCATCGCAGTTCTCGGCCTTGCGCTGACCGTGCGCGATGGCGCGCTGGTGCTCGGCTCGCTGATCTTCACCGCGATCGCCACGGCTATCGGCGTCGCCATGTACCTCAATTCCCCAGGCACCGGCGAGAGCGGCGCGTTGCCGTTTCTCTAGGTGTATCTCCAACGCGTGCTTGACCCGATGCACGCGAGTGGCGCACATTCGGTTGCAATTGGCAATCGGAAGGGAGAGCCGATGGAGCGGAACAAGACAGGCTGGGTCGCGCTGGCTGTCATGGCGCTGGCGGGTTGCGGACTGGCTGGCGAGGGTGAACCGAGCGAGGCGCAGCGCGGCGATGGCAGCGACACGATCGAGCTCGCCGAGTTTCCCGACCGGCCCTATTGGGGCGACACGCATCTCCACACCGATATTTCGGTCGACGCTTTCGGCTTCGGAGTCCGGCTGGGCGCCGAAGAGGCGCTGAAGTTTGCGCGCGGCGACCGGGTGACCGCGACGACCGGGATGGAAGCGCAGCTCGACCGGCCGCTCGATTTCCTGGTCATCTCCGACCATTCGGACGCGATGGGCTCGACCCGGCGGCTTTACGATGCCCCGCGTATACTCGTGCGCGACCCCACGCTCCGGCGCTGGTACGACATGTTGCACGAGAGCCCCGAGCAATCGACCCGCGCAGTCGCCGAACTGATCACCGCCGCGGCCAATGATGCGATCCCCGAAGCGCTGATCGATCCCGAGCGCCAGGCGGCGGCAACCCGCGAATTGTGGGACAGCCATCTGGACCTGCTCGACCGCTATAACCGGCCCGGCGAATTCACAGCCTTTGCCGGGTTCGAATGGACGCTGATGCCCGATGGCAACAACCTCCACCGTGTGGTCATGTTCAGGGATGGCAGCGTGAAAACCGGGCAGGTTGTGCCTTTCCCGGGCCTCAACACCACGCCCGAGCAATTGTGGGATTACATGGAGGCCTACGAGGCCAACACCGGGGGCCGCGTCCTCGCCATCCCGCATAACTCGAACCTCTCCAACGGAATCATGTTCGAGCTGGTCGGACCCGATGGAGGGGCGATGAGCGCAAGCTATGCCAGCCGCCGCGCACGCTATGAACCGGTGGTCGAGGCAACCCAGATCAAGGGCGACAGCGAAACCCACCCCTTCCTCTCGCCCAACGACGAGTTTGCCGCGTTCGGGGTCGCGGGCTGGGAGCTGGGCAATCTGCCGCTGACCCGTCAGACGACACCCGACATGTTCGAGGGCAGTTACGTGCGCAGCGCGCTGCTGCGCGGCTTGACGCTGGAACAGCAGATGGGCGTCAATCCCTACGCCTTCGGATTGATCGGTTCGACCGACAGCCATACCGCGCTTGCCACTGGCGACGAGGACAATTTCTTCGGCAAGCATAGCGGCAACGAGCCGCGTGCCGGCCGGGCCCTGCAAAGCCAGAACCTCGGCACGGCGGAAGGACGATTCGGCTGGCACTACCTCGCCGGTGGCTATGCGGCCGCCTGGGCGCGGGGCAACACGCGCGCCGAGATCTTCGACGCGTTCATGCGACGCGAAGTCTATGCAACCACCGGCCCGCGCATGGTTCTGCGGCTGTTTGCCGGGTTCGACTTTGCCGAGGACGATTGGAACTGGGACTGGGTCCGCGCGGGCTATACGCGCGGTGTCCCGATGGGCGGCGATCTGGAAGATATCGGCCGCGCGCCGGTATTCCTGATCTCCGCGCTGAAGGATCCTGACGGCGCCAATCTCGACCGTGTGCAGGTGGTCAAGGGCTGGGTCGACGCCAGCGGGGCGGCGCAGGAGCGCGTCTATGACGTCGCCTGGTCCGATATGGATGGCGAGCGCCGGAGCGTCAGTGGCAGGGTGCCTGCGGTGGGCGATACGGTCATTCGGCGCGAAGCGACATATGAAAACTCGATCGGCGCGGCCGAATTGCGCGCGACCTGGCGCGATCCCGACTATCGCCCTGGCCAGCGCGCCTTCTATTACGTACGCGCAATCGAGATCCCGACGCCCAGCTGGGTCCTGTTCGACGCGAAACGCTTCGGGTTCGACCTTCCGCCCGAAGTGATCGAGGCGAACGTGATCCAGGAACGCGCCTATTCCTCGCCCGTCTGGCTGCGACCGCGGCGGGGCCCGGATGATGCGCCGCGCATCATGGGCGAGGGATGATCCGCAAGCTGCTGCGCGACCCGCTCGCGCATTTCCTTCTCGCCGGCGCGGCCATCTGGGGCGCGCTCGCGTTGCTCGGCGATCCGGTCGATCCGGCAAGCCGGACGATCGAGCTCTCGCGCGAGCGACAGGCGGGGATTGCGCTCGGGTTCGAGCGCATGATGGGTCGCCCGCCGACCGATGCGGAAATGGATGCGGCCATTGCACGCTGGGTGCGCGAGGAAGTGCTGTATCGTGAGGCGCTGCGGCTGGGTCTCGATCAGGGGGATGCGGTCGTGCGGCGGCGTCTGGCAACCAAGATGGACGAGCTCGCGGGGGCGGAGGCGGAGATCGTGCGGCCGACCGATGCGCTGCTCGATGCGTGGCTTGCCGACAATGCGGAAGGTTATGGCGATGGTGGCGCGGTCAGCTTTGCACAGGTCTTCTTCCCGAGCGAGCAGGCCGCCCGCGACGCGCTTGGCGGGCCGGCTCCACCTCGCGGCTCGGCGATCAGCCTGCCGAGGTCGGTCGACGCCATGGAATTGGTCGAACTCGAAGCGGTTTTCGGACGGCAGTTTGCCTCCGGACTTTCCCAATTGCCCACGGGCAAAGCCTGGCAGGGTCCGATCCGCTCGGGTTATGGCTGGCACCTTGTTCGCCTCGAGGGGCGGACGGCTGGAAGCGTACCGCCCCTCGCCGAAATCCGCGAGCGGGTCGAGGCCGACTGGCGCAGCGCGACCATCGCGGCGCGGCGCCAGCGTGCCTATGAAGTGCTGCGCGAGGCCTATACGGTCGACGTCGAATGATCCGCTGGCTTGCTGCGCTGTGCCTGCTTGTGCTTGGCGCGCCCGCACTGGCGGACGAGATGCGGCCAGTTGCGATCCAGTTCGAACAGGTGGGTGAAACCGCGTGGCGGCTTGGCTGGCGCCAGCCCATCGCCAGCGCGGCGGACGACCGCATGGCGCTGCCGCAGCTGCCGCCCAATTGCCGCATCGAAGGGGATGCTCAGCGTCAAATGGCCCCGCTGGCGGTGCACGGAACCGCCGCTGTGACCTGTGCCGGAGCCGTTGCAGGTGAGGCCATCGGCTGGCCCGCCTTCCCCGGCCATGGCGAGGCGATCCTGCGGGTCGCGCCGCTCGATGCAGGCGTACAGGTCCATCGCCTGACGCCCGAGCAACCCGTTGCCGCCATCGCTGCACAGCCCTCTTCCGCGCAGGTCTGGCGCAGCTACTTCGTCATCGGTGTCGAGCATATCCTGGCCGGATGGGACCACCTGCTCTTCGTCATCGCGCTGGTCCTGCTGGTCGCGCGGCCCTGGCCGGTGGTCAAGGCGGCGACGGCCTTTACGATCGCCCATTCGCTGACACTCGCGGCGGTCACGCTCGGTTTCGAGGGGATCCGGCAGGACGTGGTCGAGGCGCTGATTGCGCTATCGATCGTGTTCCTCGCGGTCGAGATCGCGCGCGGCGGGCGGGATACGATAACCCGCCGCCTGCCATGGCTGGTC
>JBFOLW010000121.1:0-3928 GCA_040830305.1 Erythrobacter sp. | reverse complement strand
GCCGCGCTTCGTCGCTGCATAGGTATTTCGCATTGACTTGTTGCGGCGCAACATTAGTGCGGTCGGCGGGCCACGCGGTCCCAACGCCGCGCGAGCTCTCTGCAAGGAGAGAATACATGACTGCCGAACCGACGCTCAAACCCGAGCGCCCTTTCTTTTCGTCCGGTCCGACCGCCAAGCACAAGGGCTGGTCTGCCGCCAATCTCAAAACCGAATCGCTCGGACGCTCGCATCGCAGCGCGCTCGGCAAGTCGCGGCTCAAATACGCCATCGACCTGTCGAAAGAGATGCTCGGCGTGCCCGAGGATTACCTCGTCGGGATCATGCCCGCCTCGGACACCGGCGCGCTCGAATGCGCGATGTGGACGATGCTGCGCCCCGACCGCCCGGCGACCGTCGCGGCATGGGAGAGTTTCGGCAATGTGTGGATCCAGGATGCGGTCAAGCAGCTCAAGCTGCCGCAGTTGACCACGCTCGACGCCGAATACGGCGAAATTCCCGACCTCGCGAGCATTCCGCAGGACAATGACGTCGTCTTCACCTGGAACGGCACGACCTCGGGCGCGAAAATCCCCGACACCGACTGGCTCGCGCCGGGCCGCGAAGGCGTGACCATCAACGATGCCACGAGCGCCGTCTTCGCAATGGAGATGGACTGGGCCAAGCTCGATGCCACGACTTACAGCTGGCAAAAGGTGATGGGCTCGGAGGCCCAGCACGGCATGCTGATCCTCAGCCCCAAGGCGGTGCAGCGGATCGAGGAATACGATCCCGAATGGCCGCTGCCTAAGCTCTTCCGCCTCAAGAAGGGCGGCAAGATCAACACCGGCATCTTCGAAGGCGCCACGATCAACACGCCGTCGATGCTGGCGACGGAAGACTATATCGACGCGCTCGAATGGGCGCAGGCGATGGGCGGCCGGAAGGCGATGTTCGAACGCGCCGATGCCAATGCCAAGATCGTGCTGGACTGGATCGAGGCGACGCCGTGGCTGCGCAACATGGTTGCCGATCCGGCCAAGCGCACCAACACCGGTGTGTGCTTCGTCTTCCAGGGCGAATGGTACGACGGCCTGTCCGACGACGAGAAGGCGGCCGTTCCGAAGAAGATCGTCAAGCTGCTCGAGGACCGCGACGTCGGCTACGACTTCAACGGCTATCGTGACGCCCCGCCGAGCCTTCGCATCTGGTGCGGCGGCACGGTCGAGCAGGAGGATTTGAAGCGCCTCCTGCCGTGGATCGAGTGGGCCTACGAGCAGGTCAAGAACGACTGATCCGGCTGGCGGCCCCTGCCGGGGGCTGCCGCCGACCCCATTTCCAATTCATGACCCGGCCCATGCCGGGCAAGCGACAGGAGTATCTGTCATGAGCAAGCCCAAAGTCCTCATTTCGGACAAGATGGACCCGAACGCCGCGCGTATATTCGAAGAGCGCGGGTGCGACGTCGACGTGAAGCCGGGCATGACGCCCGACGAACTCAAGGCCGTGATCGGCCAGTACGATGGCCTCGCCATCCGCAGCGCGACCAAGGTCACGCCCGAGATCCTCGATGCGGCCGAAAACCTCAAGGTGATCGGCCGTGCCGGCATCGGGGTCGACAATGTCGACATCCCCTATGCCAGCGGCAAGGGTGTCGTCGTCATGAACACGCCTTTCGGCAATTCGATTACCACGGCCGAACACGCCATCGCGCTGATCATGGCGGTCGCCCGCCAGATCCCCGCTGCCGATGCGCGCACGCAGAAGGGCGAATGGCCCAAGAACGACTTCATGGGTGTCGAGGTGACCGGCAAGACGCTGGGCCTCATCGGCGCGGGCAATATCGGGAGCATCGTTGCCAGCCGTGCGCTGGGCCTGCGCATGAAGGTCGTCGCCTACGATCCCTTCCTGACCGAGGAGCGCGCGGTCGAGATCGGGGTCGAGAAGGCCGATCTTGCCACCCTGCTTGCGAAGGCCGATTTCATCACGCTGCACACGCCGCTGACCGATGAAACACGCAATATCCTCAGCCGCGAAAACCTCGCCAAGACCAAGCCGGGTGTGCGTATCGTCAATTGCGCGCGCGGCGGGCTGATCGACGAAGAGGCCCTGAAGGGCATGCTCGAAAGTGGGCATGTTGCGGGCGCGGCGCTCGATGTCTTCGCGACCGAGCCGGCCACGGACAGCCCGCTGTTCGGCACCCGCGGATTCATCTCGACCCCGCACCTCGGTGCCAGCACGACCGAGGCGCAGGTCAACGTCGCGCTGCAGGTCGCCGAGCAAATGGCCGATTACCTGGTCAACGGCGGCGTCACCAATGCGCTCAACATGCCAAGCCTGAGCGCGGAGGAAGCCCCGAAGCTGCGTCCGTACATGAAGCTCGCCGAGAACCTCGGCAGCCTCGTCGGGCAACTTGCGCATGGCAATCTCACCAAGATCAGTATCGAGCGCGAGGGCGCAGCAGCAGAACTGTCGGGCAAGCCGATCGAAGGCGCCGTCCTCGCCGGACTGATGCGGCAGTATTCGGACACGGTGAACATGGTCAACGCGCCCTTCCTCGCCAAGGAACGCGGCCTCGATGTCCGCTCTGTGCGGCACGAGAGGGAAGGTGCCTACAACACGCTCATCCGCGTGACCGTGGGAACCGAGCAGGGCGATCGCTCGGTTGCAGGCACGCTGTTCGGCACAGATGCACCGCGCCTGGTGGACATGTTCGGGGTCGGCATCGAGGCCGAGCTCTCGGGCGACATGCTCTACATCGTCAACGAGGACGCGCCTGGCTTTATCGGCCGTATCGGTACGCTGCTGGGTGAAAACGGCATCAATATCGGCACCTTCCACCTCGGCCGGCGCCAGGCGGGCGGTGAAGCGGTGCTGCTGCTGAGCGTCGATGCGCCGATCCCGCAGGAAGTGGTCAAGCAGGCCTGTGCGCTCGAAGGCGTCAAGGTCGTGATGCCTCTGGCATTCTGACGATCGATCGGGCAGGGGGCGGGCGCTATGACCACACCTGACGACCTCCTGCCCGTCGGTCTCGAAGATGCTCTTCCCGACCGTGCCCGCGCAATCACGAAGGCGATGCGCGCGGTGCTCGATGCGATGGACGGGCATGGCTACGACCGCGTGCGTCCGCCGCTGGTCGAGTTCGAGCGCTCGCTCGCGGGCCGGATGGACGGTGTGGCAACGCGCCGGATGGTGCGCTTCACCGATCCCGATTCGCTGCGTACGCTGGCGCTGCGGAGCGATATGACGGTGCAGGTCGGCCGGATCGCGGCGACCGTCATGGCCGCTGCACCGCGCCCACTGCGGCTGTGCTACGCCGGCGATGTCGCGCTGCTCAGCGCCGACCAGCTCGACCCGGCACGCCAGCGCCTGCAGCTGGGCTCCGAACTGATCGGTACCGACAGCGTTGCGGCGGCGAGCGAGATCGTCTCGGTCGCGATCGATGCGCTCAAGGCGGCGGGTGTCGGCAGGATTTCGGTCGATTTCACTTTGCCCGACCTTGTCGATACGCTGGCCGAAGAGGCGATGCCGCTGGCACCCGATCAGCGCGAGGCGGTGCGGCGCGAACTCGACACCAAGGATGCGGGCGGCCTGCGCGATGCGGGCGGCGAAGCCTATTTGCCGCTGCTATACGCGACCGGGGATTTCGAGGAGGCGATTGCCAAGCTTGCCGCGCTCGACGGCGGTGGGGCGCTGGCAAGCAGGATCGAGGGCCTGCGTTCGATTGCCGATGCCATCGGCGACCGTGCCCGCGTGACGCTCGACCCGACCGAGCGCCACGGCTTCGAATACCAGAGCTGGTTCGGCTTCACGCTCTATGGCGAAGGCGCGCGCGGCGCGCTGGGCCGCGGCGGGACCTATACGATCAAGGGCAGCGAGGAGGCGGCAACGGGCTTCTCGCTCTACATGGACCCGCTTCTGGATGCGCTCGCTCCGGCCACGGCCGACG
>JBFOLW010000120.1:0-2024 GCA_040830305.1 Erythrobacter sp. | reverse complement strand
GATTGTAGAAGAAATAGGGTTGGCCCGGTTCGGCTGCCAAGACGAGCGTACCGGGCTGCGCGAACCAGCGATCGAAACGGTCGGTGAAGGCGGCGAACACTTCTTCGGTGGGCGCATGGATAACCTTCTCGCAGGACATCCTGAAGGGACGGTCCGAGTGGTCGGGACGAGGTATCGTGGCCATATGTACCTCCTTGCATCGATTGTGGCGTTTGATCGCCCGTCTTCCCGCCGGGGTCCGCTATGGAGCCACAGGGAGCTGTCCGGTCAATGCTTTGTCAACGGAAACGGACGTGAGAGGGCTAAACTTCAATCGACGTTTAACTATCACTCATAGGCGATCACGCCGTCGGCGGTTCGTCCTTGATCACCTCGTCCTGTTCCTCGAGCGCGAGGCCGTGCTTCAGCAGCATCGGGATCTGGGAGAAGGTGAACAGGAAGCTCAGGGGCATGAACACCCAGAATTTGGCCCACAGCCAGCTCTCAAAGCTTAGCTGTAAGCGCAGCACTTCGTTGAGGCCCGCCCTGAACACAAAAAACAGGCCCCAGTTGCGCGAGAGCTTGAGCCAGCCTTCGCGGTTCAACCCCTCGAAGGCAGCTTCGAGCAGGATCTGCAGCAGGGCCTTCCCGCGTAGCCAGCCGCCGATCAGCAAGGCACCGAACAGCAAGTAGATCGCGGTCGGTTTGATCTGGATGAACTTCTCGTCCTGCAACCAGATGGTGAGACCGCCGAAGCCGACGATCAGCGCGGTCGAGAGGATCAGCATCGGGCTGACATGGCCGAACTTGAACTTGCTGAAGGCGAGCGCGACGACTGCTGCAATCATGAAGGCGATGGTGCCGTAAATCACCGCCGCGATTTCGCCGAAAGTGGAAGTCTCGGGCGGCTGGTAGAACTTGTAGACGCCGAGGAAGACCAGCAGCGGGCCGTAATCGACGAGGATGTTGAGCCAGCCCGATTTGGGCTTGGGTGCGGTTGTTTCCGTCATCAGGCCACTCCTGCAATGACGCGCGCGACGAGGTCGGGATCGAATGGCCGCAGATCATCGATCTTCTCGCCCACGCCAATGGCATGGATCGGCAGGCCGTACCGCTCGGCCGCCTGCACCAGCACACCGCCGCGCGCGGTGCCGTCGAGCTTGGTCATGACGAGTCCGGTAACGCCGGCGACTTCCTTGAACACGTCGATCTGGCTGAGTGCATTCTGACCATTGGTCGCATCGAGCACCAGTACCACGTCATGCGGCGCCTCGGGATTGAGGCGCCCGAGCACCTTCCGGATCTTGGCGAGCTCGTCCATGAGTTCGCGCTTGTTCTGGAGGCGGCCTGCGGTGTCGACGATCAGCACGTCGGTACCCACTTCGGTCGCCTGCTTGACTGCGTCGAACACGATGCTCGCCGGATCGCCGCCCTCGGGGCCGCGCACGATGGGAACGCCCACGCGATCGGCCCAGGTAGCGAGCTGGCCGATGGCGGCAGCGCGGAATGTGTCACCCGCAGCCAGCATCACGGCGTAGTCGTCTTCCTGGAAGAGATGCGCCAGCTTGGCGATGGTGGTGGTCTTGCCGCTACCGTTGACGCCGATCACCAGCAGCACCTGCGGGCGCGGGAAGGCGGTGATCTCGAGCGGCCTGGCGACGGGGCGCAGGATGGCGGCGATTTCCTCAGCCACCGCCTCCTTTAGCTCGGTCTCGCTGATTTCGCGACCAAAACGCTTGGCGCGGAGCTTTTCGCGAATGCGTGCGGCCGCGCTCGGGCCGAGGTCCGACAGGATCAGCGCATCTTCGACATCGTCCAGCGTCGCATCGTCGAGCTTGGCGGTGCCGACCACTTCGGTGAGGTTGCTGGTCAGTTTTTCGGAGGTCTTGCGAAAACCTCCGAACAGCCGGTCGGTCCAGCTTTGCTTCTCTGTCATTCTAGAAGGCCATTCTCGTGCTTGGTCGGCGTGACTGCGATGATTGTCCCGGCGGGCGTGCTCTCGGGCACGGAAACGCGGGCGAAGTGCGGCGTGTAGCCGGTCCCGT
>JBFOLW010000119.1:0-24062 GCA_040830305.1 Erythrobacter sp. | reverse complement strand
CCAGTATCTGCTGATGATCGTGGGTGTCCTGGCTCTCGGAACGGCGATGCGGTTTTACTTCGTCAGCTGGCTGGGCGAGCGCGTGGTCGCCGATATCCGCTTGCGCGTGCAGGAAAACCTGCTGCGTCTCGCGCCCGGCTTCTACGAGGAGAACAGCCCCAAGGAGATTTCCAGCCGGATGACCAGCGACACGGCGCTGATCGAACAGGTGGTGGGTACCACCGTGTCCGTGGCGCTGCGCAACACGCTGATGGCGATCGGGGGTACGCTCTACCTGTTCTGGCTGGTCCCCGGCCTGACGATGGGATTGTTCCTGATTATCCCGGCGATCGTCATCCCGATCACCCTGTTCGGGCGGCGCCTGCGCAAGGTATCGCGTACCAGCCAGGACCGCGTCGCCGATATCGGCGCGATGGTCACCGAAGTGCTGTCGGCGATGAAGATCGTGCAGGGCTTCAACCAGGAGGACCGCGAACACTCCCGGTTCCGCGAGGCGGTCGAGCGCACCTTTACCGTGGCCAAGCGGCGGGTGATCATCCGCGCGGCGATGACTGCGGTGGTCATCCTCCTGGTGTTCGGCGGGATCACGCTGCTGGTGTGGCGCGGCGCGCAGGCGGTCAGCGAAGGCGCCATATCGGGCGGCACTATCGCCGCCTTCGTGCTCACCGCCGGGTTGGTTGCGGGTGCGATCGGCGCGCTGACCGAGGTCTATGGCGATCTGCTGCGCGGTGCAGGAGCCGCGAGCCGTCTGTCCGAACTGCTTGACGAGAAGCCCGCCATCACCGCGCCCGAGCGACCGCAGGACCTGCCCGTCCCGCCGCGCGGCAGCCTGTCGTTCCGCAACGTTACCTTCCGCTACCCGACGCGGCTCGAAGCGCCCGCGATCACCGATTTCAATCTCGAGGTCGAGCCGGGCGAAACCGTCGCGATCGTCGGGCCTTCGGGGGCGGGCAAGTCCACCATCTTCCAGCTGGCCGAGCGGTTCTACGATCCTCAGGCCGGCTCGATCCGGCTCGACGGCATCCCTCTAACCGGCGCCGACCCGGCCGAAGTGCGCCGCCGGATCGCCTATGTCCCGCAGGAAGGCGTCCTGTTCAGCGCCAATGCCCGCGACAATCTGCGCTATGGCAATTGGCAGGCTAGCGAGGACGAGATCTGGGAGGCTGCACGCGCCGCCAATGCCGACGAATTCATCGAGAAGCTGCCCCAGGGCCTCGACACCTATCTCGGCGAAAGCGGTACGCAATTGTCGGGCGGCCAGCGCCAGCGTATTGCGATTGCGCGCGCCTTGCTGCGCGATGCCCCGATCCTGCTGCTCGACGAGGCGACGAGCGCGCTCGACGCGGAAAGCGAGCGGCTGGTGCAGGAGGCGCTCGAACATCTGATGGAAGACCGCACCACGCTGGTCATCGCGCACCGCCTCTCGACCGTGCGTGCCGCCGACCGGATTGTCGTGATGGAAGACGGGCGGATTGTCGAACAGGGCACCCATGGCCAGCTGGCCGACGCCGGTGGTCTTTACAGCCGCCTCGCCTCGCTGCAGTTTGCCTCTAGCGAGGCGGCCTGACGGGCCGGTTCCGAACCCGATTTTCGACCAAGTTCCATCAGGACCCGACCGGCGACGGCACTCCCCCGCCGATAAGCCTATGGAACCGTCACAAAATATCGCCCCGCGCGGGCATATTGTTTCTGGAGAATGCCAATGTTGAGAACCATCGTCACTACCGGCGCAAGCGTGCTGGCGCTTGCGATCACTACACCGGCGCTCGCCGAGGCTGAATCCACCGAGACCGTCGAAATTCCCACCCCGACGATGAGCTTTGGCGAATGGGGTTTCGACACGCGTTATCTGTCGCGGGACATCGACCCGGGCGATGACTTCTTCGCTTTTGCCAACCAGAAATGGATCGACGAGAACCCGCTGCCCGCCGACCAGGCCCGTTTCGGCGCCTTCGACCTGTTGCGCGAGAAATCGACCGCCGATGTCAAGGCCGTGGTCGACGAACTGATCGCGAAACCCGCGACGGAGCTGACCGGAGACGAGAAGCGTATCGTCGACGCCTATAACTCCTTCCTCGACACCGATGCGATCGAGGCGGCCGGTCTCGACCCTGCGCAGCCCTATCTGACAGCGATCCGCGAGGCCGATACGCTGGCCGAATTGGTGACGCTGTGGGGTACGCCTGGCTACCCCTCGCCGCTGGGCGGTTTTGTCAACGTCGATGCCAAGGAGCCGACGCGCTACTCGGTCTACGTGGGCTCCGGTGGTCTCGGCATGCCCGACCGCGAGTATTATTTCGACGAGAGCGAAAAGGGCCTTTCGATCCGGTCGGCATACCGCGAATATCTCGGTTTCCTGCTGACCGAAGCCGGTTTCGACGCCGGGATGGCGCAGAAGGTCTACGATTTCGAGGATACGATTGCCCGCAAGGTCGCGTGGGACCGCACGGTGCGTCGCAACCGCGACCTCACCTATACCGCGCTGACGACGGATGAGCTCGGCGGGCTATCGGAAAGCTTCCCGATGGCAGCGATGCTTGCGGCGACAGGCTTCGATGCAAGCGACCGCTTCATCGTCAGCGACATGCCGCCGTCCGCCGCGCTTGCGGCCGAGCTCGAGCTGGACGAGGAGACGCTTGAGAAGATCGGCGGCGGAACGCCGGCGATGCTCGAGCTCGTGCAGGATACGCCCATGGAGGTGCTTCGCGCATGGACGATCAAAAACTTCCTTTCGAACAACGCGGCGATCCTTCCTGCGCGCTTCGACGAGGCGCGGTTTGCCTTCTACGGCACCGAGCTGCGGGGCATCCCCGAGCAGCGCGACCGTTGGAAGCGTGCGATCGACGCAACCGAAGGCATGCTCGGCGAGCTGCTGGGTGCGTCCTATGCCGAGCGCTATTTCCCGCCCGAGAGCAAGGCCGCGATGGACGAGCTGGTCGCCAACTTGCGCGTGGCGCTGGCCGAATCGCTGGCCGAGATCGAGTGGATGACCGATGCCACGAAGGCCGAGGCCCGGTCGAAGCTCGCCAGTTTCGACCCCAAGATCGGCTATCGCGACAATCTCGACACATACGAGGGTCTCGAAATCGTCGCCGGAGATCCGCTGGCCAATGCCATGGCGTCGGCCGAATGGGCGAATGCAGACAATCTCGCCAAGCTGGGCGGACCGATCGACCGGACCGAATGGTTCATGCTGCCGCAGACGGTCAACGCCTATTACAACTCGACCAAGAACGAGATCGTGTTCCCGGCGGGCATCCTCCAGCAGCCCTTCTTCGGCAAGGATGCCGACATCGCGGTCAATTACGGCGCCATCGGCGGCGTGATCGGGCACGAGATCGGGCACGGCTTCGACGACCAGGGTTCGAAGTCCGACGCCTCGGGCGCGCTGCGCAACTGGTGGACCGACGAGGATCGCGCCAATTTCGACGAGCTCGGCGACCGGCTGGTCGCGCAGTACAACCAGTTCTGCCCGCTCGACGACGGCGAGACCTGCGTCAACGGCCGCCTCGCGCTGGGCGAGAATATCGGCGACCTCGGCGGCCTCTCGATGGCCTATCGCGCCTACAAGCTGGCGACGAAAGACAAGGAAGTGCCAGTGATCGACGGGCTGACCGGCGACCAGCGCTTCTTCCTCGCCTGGGCACAGGTCTGGCGCGGGCAGTATCGCGAGGATGCCCTGCGTTCGCAGATCCGCCAGGGGCCGCACAGCCCGACCAAGTATCGCACCAACGGAATCGTGCGGAACATGGATGCCTGGTACGAGGCGTTCAACGTGACGCCCGAAGACGATCTGTACCTTCCCCCGGAAGAGCGCATTCGCATCTGGTAGGCACTATACGCCGCTAAATTTCCGAAGGGCGGAGCAGGTCGCTTGACTTGCTCCGCCCTTGCTTCATGGACGCGGGCGCAATGAACGACTTTTTCACCGCAATATTCCTCGGCATCGTCGAGGGACTCACCGAATTCATCCCCGTTTCCTCAACCGGGCACCTTATCCTCGCCACCGAACTGACGGGGGCGGACCCGACCGAATGGGCGATGTTCAATGTCGTCATCCAGCTCGGGGCGATCCTCGCGGTGGTCTACCAGTACTGGGGCACCTTCTGGTCGGCCGGGATGGGCGTGCTGAAGGGCGAGCGCGAAGGGCTGATGTTCGCGCGCAACATCCTCCTCGGATTCCTGCCCAGCGCGGTTATCGGCTTTGCGCTCTACGAAAGCTTCGAAGCCATGCTCGGCAATCCGGGTATCGTGCCCTGGGCGCTGATCGCGGGCGGTTTCGCGATCATCGCGATCGAACGCGTGGCAAAGCCGCGCGACGAAGGTCGTGGAGTTGCCGAGTTGCCGCTCAAGAAGGTGCTTGGCGTCGGCTTTGCGCAATGCCTGGCGATGGTTCCCGGCGTCAGCCGTTCGGGCGCGACGATCATGGGCGCGCTCGCAATGGGCATAAACCGCAAGACTGCGGCCGAATTCTCCTTCTTCCTCGCAGTGCCGACGATGATCGGCGCGAGCACGCTGGAGATATTCACCAAATACGACGAGATGATGAGTGGCGCGACTCGTGTCGGCTGGGACGAGATCGCGGTCGGCTTCGTCGTCAGCTTCTTCGTCGCGCTGGTGGTGATCCGCGCATTCGTCGCATTTGTGAGCCGCAGCGGGTTCACGCCTTTCGCGTGGTATCGCATCGTGGCCGGCACTGCTGCGCTTGCGTGGCTGTCCCTAGCATGACGCTCGTCCCGTTTTTGTCACAGCTCGGACACAATTCCGATCTTGGCCGGAACCTTTGACGACACTCTGATTTATTCCCCGTGAGTGACACGCGAAGGTGAATACAAATGGGTTTGCTGATCCTGATCGTTGTGGGTGCCCTGCTCGGGTGGCTGGCGACGATCATCCTCCGGATTGAAGACGGGAAGGACATCCTGGCCAATTCGCTCATCGGCGTTCTGGGATCGCTAGTAACCGGCCTGATCGCCGGAAACGGCGCGGTTTTCGGAACAGTTAGCGGCATCGCGCTGCTGTGGGCGGTACTTGGTTCGGTCGTGTCGATCGGCCTGTTCAATCTCGTCCGCCAGAAGGCCTATCGCTAAGCGCGCTTCACAATCATCCGCAATTCTTTACAAACGGGCGCGGGATGGATTCGCGTCTCGAATACCAAGGGGAACGATTATGAACTTCAACAAACTTACCATCATTGCTTCGGCTGCCGCTCTGAGCCTCGGCGTTGCCGCATGCGACAGCGCCGCTGAGAACGAAGCGGAAGCAAACATTGAAGAGATGGAAGATACGCGTGACAACGCCGTGGACGCCATGGAAGAGTCCGGCGAGATCACCGAAGATCAGGCTGATGCGATGGACGACCAGACCGACGCGATGGAAGAAGCCGCTGAAGAGCAGGCCGACGAAATCGACGAAATGTAATCGGGGTATTTTCCGATTGAGACAGGCGGCCCGGGAGCGATCCCGGGCCGTTTTTGATTCGCCGTCAGACGGGTTTCGCGCCTGAACCTCGCCCGCCGCGCAACGTGTATTCCAGCGTGCCGCGGTTCACGACGTAATCGACGTCGATCACGGCCGTGTTGGCATAGGTAAACCCAGGGCCGAGATTGCGGTAGAGCTTGTCGAAGTCGCGTTCCACCGTCTGGCGATAGAGATCCTCAAAACTCTCGATCACGAAATAGGTCGGCTGCAGGTCGCTGATCACGTAATCGGTACGCATCACCCGGTCGACGTTGAGCATGATCCGGTTGGGGCTTTCTGCCTCGACCGAATAGACCACCTCGGTCGGTCCCGAGAGAATACCTGCACCATAAGCGCGGATGTCTCCAGGGGCTTCCTGGATCAGTCCGAACTCGACCGTGTACCAGTAAAGCGATCCCAGCGCCTTGAGCCGGTTGTGCCGCATCGCCTTCCATCCGGCGCGGCCGTATTCCTGCATGTAGTCGGCGTAGACCGGATCGGTCAGCATCGGGACGTGGCCGAAGACGTCGTGGAAGACGTCGGGTTCCTGGATGTAGTCGAAGGTCTCGCGCGTGCGGATGAAATTGCCTGCCGGGAACCGGCGGTTGGCGAGGTGCCAGAAGAAAACGTGATCGGGGATCAGCATCGGCACGGGCACCACGCTCCAGCCGGTCAGCCTGTCGAGTTCTTCCGACAGCCTGCCGAACTCGGGTACGCCGCCGCGGCCGAGGTCGAGCTTTTCGGTGCCTTGCATGAACGCGGTAGCCGCGCGTCCGGGCAGCACCTTCATCTGCCGCTCGAACAGATCGTTCCAGATCGCGTCGTCGTCGCTGTCATAGTCGGTCTGCTTGGGTTCGAGCCAGTCGTCGCCGACATGCTCGGGCCTCTTCAGCGGCGCGGTGAATACGTCTGCCGGGAGATCGGGCAGGCGGGTAAAATCCTGTTCGGGTTCTGCTAGTGTAGCCATATCGTTGCCAGAGATACTACCATTGGCGCAGACTTACAAATGCCGGGAGCGGGATGACATGAAGCGCAAGGAATACGAGGCAGCGCTGGCGCCAATGCGCGAGGAGCTGGTCGCGATGGCGCGTTGGGCGCGGGTCACCGGACAGCGCATCATTGTCCTCTTCGAAGGGCGCGACACGGCGGGCAAGGGCGGCGCGATCCGTGCGGTGTCGGAGAAACTCAACCCGCGCCAGTGCCATATCGTCGCGCTGGCGAAGCCCACTCCCGCGGAGCAGACGCAATGGTACTTCCAGCGCTATGCCAGGCACTTACCCTGCGCAGGTGAAATCGTGCTGTTCGATCGCAGCTGGTACAACCGCGCCGGGGTCGAAAAGGTGATGGGTTATGCCGATGAGGCGCTGGTCGAGGCGTTCCTCAGGCAGGCCCCGACGTTCGAAAGATTGCTGGTCGATGACGGCATCCACCTGTTCAAATACTGGCTGACCACCGACCAGGCGCAGCAGGAAGAACGCCTGCGCGAACGGCTCGAGGACCCGCTCAAGCGCTGGAAACTCTCGCCGGTCGATCTCGCCGCGCGCGGCAAATACGATGCCTATACCGAGGCGCGCGAGGCGATTCTGGCGGCGACGCATAGCGAGTGGGCGCCATGGACGCTGGTCGATTTCAACGACCAGAAGCGCGGCCGGCTGACGCTTGTGCGCGACCTGCTCGACCGGCTCCCCGATACGGCCGTCGCCCCGCCCGAGATCGATTATCCCGAGTTGGGCCGCGATCCGAAGGCGGAACGGTTTGGCGTGCTGGAGCCGATTGCGAATTATCCGCTCGGCTAGGCGAGCGTGGCGCTGGCCTTGACCACTTGCCGACCGTCGGCGGCAAAGGCGCCGAGTTCGACCTCCTCGCCGCCCTCGCGCAACACAAGGTGCAGCGGCTCGCTAGCAATCGCGGGGCTCACGCCGCGAAAGGTAAAGCTGGCGAGGCGGTTCTCGCCGAAGTGTGACCCGGCGAGTTGCAGCAGCAGGCTGGCGGTGAGCGGGCCATGGACGACCAGCCCGCGATAGTGCTCGACCTCGCGCGTATAGGGCGCATCGTAATGGATTCGGTGCGTATTGAAGGTCAGCGCCGAATAGCGAAACAGCAGGCGTTCGTCGGGCACCAGCATGCGGTGCGCCTGCCAACCCGAGGAATCAAACCTCTCACCGGTCGCTTCGGGCGGGGAGAGCGGTGCGCCGGGCGCGAGACCTTCGAGATAGACGATGCTCTGCCGCTCGCTTACCGTCAGCGTCCCGTTGGCGCGGGTTTCGTGATCGACCTCGACGAAGACCATCTCGCCGCGGCTGCCCGACTTGGGCGTGATCGTAGCGACCCGGCTACTTCGTTCGATCCGGGCGCCGATCGCGATCGGGGCGTGGAACTGCATCGCGCTCGATGCCCACATGCGGCGCGGCAGCGGGACGGGCGGGAGGAAACTGGACAGGTCATCGTTGCGGACCGGGTGTCCATCGGGGGCAAGCTGGCCGGTACGCGCTTCGGGCGTGCACAGGCACAGGTGGACGCCCTGCGGCATCGCGCTGTCGGCCGGTGCATCCCGGTCGAAGGTTGCGCACCATTGCGCGGCGAGCCGTACCCCGAGTTTGTCGGCGCTGCGTTGCTCGCGCCCGACCCAGTCCGACCAGTCCGCCATCAGGCGGCGCGTTCGAACACGGCGGCCATGCCCTGTCCGCCGCCGATGCACATGGTCTCGAGCCCGTAGCGCACCTCGCGCCGCTGCATCTCGTGCGCCATGTCGGCGAGGATGCGGATGCCTGTCGCGCCGATCGGATGGCCGAGCGAGATGCCCGAGCCGTTGACGTTGACCAGCTCGCGGCGGCTGTCGTCCTCGGCAAAGCCCCAGCCTTTCAGCACCGCGAGAGCCTGCGGGGCAAAGGCTTCGTTGAGCTCGATCAGGCCGATATCGTCCCAGTCCAGGCCGTTGCGCGCGAACAGCCGCTCGACCGCCGGAACCGGGCCGATGCCCATGCGGCTGGGATCGCAGCCCGCCGCGCTCCACGAATGGAACCACAGGATCGGCTTGAGGCCGAGTTCCTCGACCTTGTCTTCGGCGACGAGGAGGCAGGCTGCCGCAGCGTCGTTCTGCTGGCTGGCATTGCCCGCGGTCACGATCGCATCGGCGTCGCGCTTCAGATCGATCGCGCGCAGGGCGCCGAGCGTTTCCATGCTGGCATCGGCGCGGAAGCCCTCATCCTTGGCGAAGACGACGGGATCGCCGCGCCGCTGCGGTATTTCGACCGGGACGAGCTGCTCGTCGAACTTGCCCTCATCCCAGGCACGCGCGGCGTTCTGGTGGCTGCGCACCGCGAAAGCATCGGCTTCCTCGCGGGTGATGTCGTAGTCCTTGGCGAGGTTTTCGGCCGTCTCGATCATGCCGGTGATGATGCCGTAGCGCTCGATCGGCTGGCTCATCAGCCGGCCGCGCGCCAGCCGGTCCCACAGCTGCATGCCGCCCATACGCGCACCGTGGCGGGCCTTGGTCGTATAATGCTCGACATTGGACATGCTCTCTACACCGCCCGCCAGTACGCAGTCGGCGACGCCGGTCTGCACCATCATTGCGGCCGTCGCGACCGCCTGCAGGCCCGAGCCGCAGCGCCGGTCGAGCTGGAAGCCGGGCACCTCTTCGGGATAGCCTGCGGCAAGCCAGCTCCAGTGGCCGATCGCGGGTGCCTCGCCGCTGCCATAGCCCTGGCTGAAGACGACATCGTCGACACGGGCGGGATCGATGCCGCTGCGCTCGACCAGCGCCTTGATAATGATCGCCCCGAGCTGTCCCGCCTCGAGCGGGGCGAGGCTACCGAGAAAGCGTCCGACCGGCGTTCTCAAGGGCTTGCAGATGGCTACGCGGCGGGGTGACGTCATGGGGTTTAGTCCTTGTCGGAAAGGCGGGCGATCCCGCGGTCGACCAGCGCGCCGATCGCGCCCGAGGCGAGACCGAGGCGTTCGGCGAGAACTTCCTCGGTGTGCTGGCCGAGATAGGGGGCGGGCGCGGGGTCGCCCGCATCGCGGGTCGGGATATTGGCGAAGCTGCGCGTCGCCGGGTATGCGAATTCGCTCGGATTGGCCGGCGAGGGGCCGAAAAGCGGATTGTCCGCGACCAATTGCGCATCATTGGCCGCTTCGTGCATCGTGCGATAGCGCTCGAAGGTGGTTCCGTGCTCGGCGAGACGGGCGGAAAGATCGACCCAGTCGATTGCGTCGGAACGGCTCTGGAAGAGCGCGAACAGGCGGTGGCGGTGCTCGAAGCGGGGACGATCACCATCGGCGAAGCGCACGCCGAGTTCGGCCTCGAGCGCGGCAACTTCGTCCGCCAGATCGAAGGCGACGACCAGTCCGTCCCACTGCTTTGCCGTCAGTGCGGCAACCATGTACCGCACGCCGTCGCGGCTGCGGAAATCGCGCCCGAAGGCACCCCAGATGGCGTTGCCGAGCCGCTCGCGATCGGCCCCGCGATAGAGCATTTCGGCCATCGCGCCGCTGTTCGCCATGGTGCCGATGGCGACGTCGCCCAGCGGCACGCGAATCTCGCTGCCTTCGCCGGCGGCATCACGGTGGCGCAACCCCGCAAGCATGGCAAAGGCGCAATAGGCGCCGGTGATGAAGTCCCACGCGGGCAGCACCTGGTTGACCGGCGGCGCGGTCTTGAGCTCCCAGTCCTCGGGCCCGCACATCAAGGGATAGCCACTCGCCGCGTTGACGGTGAAATCCATCGCTTGCCTGCCATCGTGCCAGCCCATGATCCGCACGCTGACGAGATCGGGCGCACCCTCGGGCCGCTTCGCCGCGACGGCGTCGTGCGACAGGAAGCTCTTTTCGGGCAGATTGGTGATGAGGTTGCCGGTCTTTGCCGAAAGCTCGACCAGCAATTCGCGCCCCTCGCTGCTCCTGAGGTCGAGCGCGACCGACTTCTTCGCGCGGTTGAGGTTTTCCCAGCTGAGCGACCTGCCCTCTTTCGTAAGCATGTAGCGGTCGTAATCGAGCCCGCCCGCCTTGTGGTCGACGCGGATCACCTCCGCACCCATCTGAGCGCAATAGAGGCCCGCGGTGGGCGAGGCGACGAAGCTCGAGGCTTCGATGATGCTCAGATCGTTGAGGAGTTGGTACACCCGTTACAATCCCGCCGCGTAGTCGCGCAGCATGTGCTTGGCGATCTGCAGCTGGAGGATTTGCGTAGTGCCTTCGTAGATGCGGTAGATGCGCGCATCGCGGAAGAAGCGCTCGGCATCATATTCGGCAAGGTAGCCCGCGCCGCCGTAGATCTGCACCACGCGATCGACCACCCGCCCGCACATTTCGGAGGCGAAGACCTTGAAGGCGGCGGCATGCTTGACCGTGTTCTCGCCGCGATCGACGCGTGCGGTGACATCGGCCATCATCGCCTCGGCGGCGTAGATCTCGGTCCAGCTTTCGCTGAGCATCTGCTGGATCAGCTGGAAGTTGGCGATCGGTTCGCCAAAGGCCTGCCGCTCATTGGCATATTTGATCGCCGAATCGAGTGCGCGGCGGGCATAGCCCGTGCTTGCGGCGCCGACCGAAATACGGCCGTTGTCGAGGCTCATCATGGCGAAGCGGAAGCCCTTGCCGGTCTCCCCGCCCAGCAGCGCTTCGCCCGGCACATGCACGTCGTCGAGCATGATGTCGGAGATATGGCTGCCCGCCTGGCCCATCTTGTCATCGGGGCTGCCGGTCGACACGCCGGGGGTATCCATCGGCACGATGAAGGCGCTCACATGCGCATTCTTGGGCAGCGCATCCTTTTCGGTGCGCGCCATGATCAGGCCCACTTCGGCATGCGGCGCGTTGGTGATGTAGCGCTTGGTCCCGTTGAGGATCCAGCCATTGCCGTCGGGATCCGGTTTGGCGGTGGTCGCCATGGCGGCGCTGTCGCTGCCCGAGCCGGGCTCGGTCAGGCCGAAGCAGGTGATGGCTCCTGCGGCCACCTTGGGCCACCACTCGGCCTTCTGCGCGTCGGTCCCGCCATTCTTGATCGCCGAATTGAACATGCCGACATTGATCGAGAAGATCGAGCGATAGGCGGGGGCGGCATAGGCCATGGTCTTGACGACCTTGGCATATTGCGTGGTGTTGAGCCCCGCGCCGCCGAAATCCTCGGGCACGGTCAGCCCGAACAGCCCCATCTCCTTCATCTCGGCGACGATTTCGTCGGGGATCTTGTCGTTGGCGATGACGTCCTTTTCCGCCGGGATCAGCCGCTCGCGGACGTAGCGTTCGAGCTGTTCGAGGAACTGGTCGAAGGTTTCGGCATCCATGCCGGGGTTGGCGGTATTGCTCATTGCGGAAGCTCCATCGGTTCCGGTCCGCCGGATTCGCGCGGGGCGACGACCGCACCATCGTCCTCGGGCGGCAGGAGGTCCTCGGGCAGGCGGCGCTGCTCGATCATTTCGGCTGCATCGTCGAGCGCCTGCGCCTCGCTTTGGGTAACCGCTTCAACCGGTTCCTGCTGCTCGTTGGCGGAACAGGCGGAGAGCGCGAGGAGCGCGGCTATCGGGGGCGCGAGTCGGTGCATGGGCGCGGAGGCTAGGCGCTCTCGCCCGCAGCGCAAAGGACGCTACGGCGCGGCAGGCCCGGGGCGGGCGCAGGGCCCGCCCCGCGACCGGTCGATCAGTTGCCCGCGTCTTCAGACATTGCGTCCATCGCGGCAGCGGCGGTATCGGCGGCATTGTCACCGGCCTGCTGGATTTGTGCCTGCTCGCTGGGCGACATGTCTTCGCGCTCCGCGGCGGCGTCCTCGACGGTGGCGGCAGGGTCGTCGACCGGCTCGGAATCGATGTCAGCCAGCGCCTCGTCGGCGGCGATTTCGACGGTGTCGGCTTCGGCTTCGGTCGAGGCGTCTTCGGTGCTGCCGCAGGCGGCGAGCGCGATCGAAGCGGCGGCGGTGAGGGCAATACGGAATTTCATGAGGTTTCTCTCCGGCTTGGAATTGTGGCGCGGGATAAAGCGCAAGCACGGGCCGCTCGGCAAGGGGAAAATCGCTTCCGACCGGTTGCGTGCGGGCACGTGTCTGGCATCAGGCCCCCATGAGCGGATACGCAAGCGCACCCCAGGCCCTCAAGGACACATTCGGTTTCGATGCCTTTCGCGGACGGCAGGGAGAGGTCGTGGCGCGGATACTCGACGGGCAATCGACGCTTGCCGTCATGCCGACCGGTGCTGGCAAGTCGCTCACCTACCAGTTGCCCGCGGTGATGCTGGAAGGGACCTGCGTGGTCATCAGCCCGCTGATCGCGCTGATGCACGACCAGCTGCGCAGCGCGCGCGCCAACGGTATCCGGGCGGCTACGCTGACCAGCGCCGATGCCGACTGGCGCGAGACGCAGGACGCCTTCCGCGCGGGCGAACTCGACCTGCTTTATGTCGCGCCCGAACGCGCCAGCCAGCCCGCCTTCCGCGACTTGCTCAGCGCCGCGCCGCTGTGCCTGTTCGCGATCGACGAGGCGCATTGCGTGTCCGAGTGGGGCCACGACTTCCGTCCCGACTATCGTATGCTGCGCGGGCTTATGGATGCGTTTCCGCAGGTCCCGCGCCTGGCGCTGACTGCAACGGCAGACAGGCAAACCCGTGCAGACGTGATGGGCCAGCTTGGCATTCCTGAAGACGGGCTGGTGCTGGCGGGATTCGACCGGCCCAATATCCGTTATGCCATCCGCCACCGCGACAACCCGGTGCGCCAGCTGACCGATCTGATGGCGGGCGTACCAGGGCCCGGGATCGTCTATGCCCAGACGCGGCGCAAGGTCGAGGATCTGGCCGAGAAGCTCGCGGCCACGACCGGACGGCCGGTGCTGCCCTACCACGCGGGGCTCGATCCGCAGGTGCGGGCGGACAACCAGGCCGCCTTCGTCGCATCCGAGGACATGGTGATCGTTGCCACGGTCGCATTCGGCATGGGGATCGACAAGCCCGATGTGCGCTTCGTCGCGCATGTCGGCGTGCCCAAGTCAATCGAGGCCTATTACCAGGAAACCGGTCGGGCGGGCCGCGATGGCGATCCGTCGCAAGCGGTCATGTTCTGGGGCGCGGGCGACTTCGCCACCGCGCGCCAGCGGCTGGCGGAAGTCGACGAGGCACGGCGCAATGCCGAGCGCGCCCGGCTCGATGCGCTCGCCGGGCTGGTCGAGACCGCCGAATGCCGCCGCGCGGTTCTGCTCAGGCATTTCGGGGAAGAGCCGCCAAAGGCCTGCGGCAATTGCGACAACTGCCTCGAACCGGCGAGCGTCACCAACGTTACCGAATTGGCGCGCAAGCTGCTCTCGGCAGTCTACCGGACCGGGCAGAGCTTCGGCATGGGACATCTGCAGAAGGTCCTGACCGGCAGCGAGGACGAGCGCGTGCGGCAGCGGGGGCACGACCGGCTGAGCGTATTCGGAATTGTCGAAGGCGAGGACGCGCGCCTGCTCCAGCCGCTGTCGCGGGCCTTGCAGGCGCGCGGTGATCTTGTCGCGACCGAGCATGGCGGGCTGGCGCTCGGCGGTTCGGCGCGCGCGATCCTCAAGGGTGACAGCGCGGTCGAGATCGTGCTCCCGCCCAAGCGGGCGCGCAAGCGCCGCGGTGATGCGACGCCCA
The DNA here is from genome assembly GCA_040830305.1 of Erythrobacter sp. GTDB lineage: Bacteria > Pseudomonadota > Alphaproteobacteria > Sphingomonadales > Sphingomonadaceae > Qipengyuania. The sequence goes on along the minus strand of JBFOLW010000119.1, from coordinate 10,001 downwards.
ATCCGGTCGGCGACCCGCTGTTCGAGGCGTTGCGCGCCTTGCGCAAGGAACTGGCCGAGGAGGCACAGGTCCCGCCCTATGTGATCTTCCACGATTCGACCCTGCGCGAAATGACCTCCACGCGACCAGGGTCGATTGCGGAACTCGGCCGGCTGCCCGGGATAGGCGCGAAAAAGCTGGACGCTTACGGAGAGCAGTTCCTGCGTATGATCGACCGATATTGACCGCTGCACCTCTCTAATATAAAAATGATATCATAATTATATCAGAGAGGTGACCGTCATGTCCGCCGAACTCAACCGGATGAAGGTGTCCCGCGAAGCGGCCGCGTCCAGCCACAATGGCTATGTCATGCTGGCCTTGCTGGCATTCCTGATCGCGCTTTCGATCTGGCTCCTTCCCGCGATGGCGCCGGGCGACGGGGCGGCGAAGACCGACAAGCTCCAGTTCGTCGGCGTGTTGATCGGCCTGCTGCTCGCCAATTTGATCGTTGCCGCGGGTTTCTTCATGATCCAGCCCAACCAGGCGGCGGTGATCACGCTGTTCGGCGAATATCGCGGGAGCGAGAGGCGCGAAGGCCTGCGCTGGGTGTGGCCCTGGATGATGCGCAACAAGCTGTCGGTCCGCGCGCACAATATCCATTCCGACCGGGTCAAGATCAACGACCTGCGCGGCAACCCGATCGAAATCGCCTGCAACGTCGTGTGGCGCGTCGCCGACACCGCGCAGGCCAGTTTCGATGTCGACGACTACAAGGAGTTCGTGAACATCCAGATCGAAGCGGGGCTGCGCACGGTCGGCTCGCGCCATCCCTATGATGATTTCGAGGGCGAAGAGGTCACGCTGCGTGGTGGCGCGGAAGTCATCAATCGCGAATTGCTCGAGGAACTGAACGACCGGCTGAAAGTCGCCGGTATCGTCGTCGACGAAGCGGGTCTCACGCACCTCGCCTATGCCAGCGAGATCGCGAGTGCCATGCTCAAGCGCCAGCAGGCGGATGCGATCATCGCCGCGCGCGCAAAGATCGTGCTGGGAGCGGTGGGCATGGTCGAGGATGCGCTGACCAAGCTGTCCCGGGACAATATCGTCGAAATGGACGATGAGCGCCGCGCGGCAATGGTCTCCAACCTGATGGTCGTGCTGTGCGGCGAGAAGGATGCGCACCCGGTGATCAACACGGGATCGCTTTACCAATAGGCGCCTGCCCGGATTTTAGACCATGCCCAAGAAAGCCTTCGCCTTGCGACTTGACCCGGCAGTCCACGCTGCGATCGAGCGCCTGGCCGCGGCCGAATTGCGCAGCGCCAATGCCCAGATCGAGATGCTGCTGCGCGAAGCGCTGGCCAGGCGCGGGATAGACGTACCGGTGACCAAGCCGCCTCGACGCGGGCGCCCGAAAAGGAAAGCATAGCATGTGGAATGCCATCCTTACGGCCTTGGTCGGCCTGACCTCGACCACTGCGGTGGCTGCAGCCGGTCCGCCCGCGGTACTGACTGCACCGGGACCCGAGGGCGAGCTTTCGGGAACGCTGATCGCGCCGGGACAAGGCAAGCCCGTGGTCCTGATCATCCCCGGCTCCGGCCCCTTCGACCGCGACGGCAACAGTCCGATCGGTGTCAGGACAGACGCTTACCGGCTGCTCGCCGAGGCGCTGGCCGGCCGCGACATTGGATCGCTCAGGATCGACAAGCGCGGCATGTTCGCCAGCAAGCACGCAGTGGCGGACGGCAATGCGGTGGTCATCGCCGACTATGTTGCCGATACTGCCGAATGGGTGGCTGCCGCCCGCACGGCGACAGGCGCACCATGCATCTGGTTGCTCGGCCATAGCGAGGGCGGCATCGTAGCATTGGCCGCCGGGCAGGCGCTTGAGGGTCTGTGCGGCCTCGTGCTCGTGGCGGCACCCGGAAGGCCCTTTGCAACGATCCTGCGCGAACAGCTCGCTGCAAATCCGGCAAATGCTTCGGTCATGCCCGAGGCCGAGGCCGCCATCGCGGCGCTGGAAGCAGGGGAACGAATCGATGTGAGCGCTTTCCACCCAGCACTCCAGCGCCTCTTTGCGCCTCCCGTCCAAGGCTATCTGATCGATCTGATGACGCAGGACCCTGCAGCCATGGCCGCTGCGACCGGCCTGCCGGTCCTGATACTCCGGGGCACCGAGGACCTGCAGGTGACGAAAGCGGACGCAGACGCGTTGGCTCAGGCAAACTCCGCCTTCGCCTATCGCGAGATCGAAGGCATGAATCACGTCCTGAAACTCGTCCCCGAAGGCGATCTCGCGGCCAACCGGGCGAGCTATGCAGACCCGTCGCTGCCGATCGCCTCCGAACTCGTTCGGGCGGTGGCCGATTTCGTAACGCTTGAGAAGGAAGCAGCAGAATGACGGGTCGTGACGAAAAGGAATTCTGGTTCGAGCCGAAGAAACTTGGATACGGAGCGGGCCTGCCGATTCACTGGAAGGGCTGGTTACTGATCGTCGCCTACACGTTCGTCATGCTCGCTCCCGCACCGCTGATCGAATGGGACCCGATCATCGGCACGGGGATCGCGATCTGCATCTGGCTTGTTGCGACCCTGCTCCTCATACTCGTCGCAAGACGGAAGACCCGCGGCGGATGGCGTTTTCGCGATGGCGCAGGCGACTAGCCCGCGCCTACAGCCGATTAGGCCGATATTAACCATAATCGCTTAGTGAGACACGATGGCTTCACCCTTTGCGCCTCCGGCCTCGCGCCTGCCCCGCTGGATCCTCGCCGCCACCGCGGCACTTGCGATCGGCACCATTCCGCTTGCGGCGGTCCTTGCGCAGGGCAGCGCGCAAGCGAGCTTTACGGTTGCGGAAACGGGACGCGGCCACGCGACCCTCCAGGCAGCGGTCGACGATATCGGAGACCGCGAGGGCACGATCGTCATCGCGCCGGGCAACTGGAACGAATGTGCCGTCCAGCGCGATGGTGTGGTGCATTTTCGAGCGGCACAGCCAGGCACAGCTTTGCTCGGCGGGAAGGCCTGCGAGGGCAAGGCAGCGCTGGTCCTGCGCGGCCGCGGTGCCAGCGTCGAAGGCCTGGTCTTCGCGGACCTTGCTGTCGAGGATGGAAACGGCGCGGGCATTCGCCTCGAACGCGGGCCCCTGCGCGTCTCGCAAAGCTGGTTCCGAGACAGCCAGCAGGGGATCATGACCACCAATGGCGTCGACAGTGAACTGGTGGTCGACAAATCGACCTTCACCCGGCTTGGCACCTGCGAGAATTCGGCAGGCTGCGCGCATTCGATCTATGCCGGAGACTATGGCAGCGTTACGGTTACCCGCAGCCGGTTCGAACAGGGCACCGGCGGGCATTACCTCAAGTCGCGCGCGGCGCACATCATGATTGAGGATTGCAGTTTCGACGATGCCAATGGCCGGGCTACCAACTATCTGATCGACCTCCCGAACGGCGGCACCGGCGTGATCCGCGGCAACTGGATGGTCCAGGGCCGCAACAAGGATAACTGGTCGGCGATGATCGCCATCGGTGCGGAAGGCGCACGCTATACCTCCGACGGGCTGGTGATTGCCGACAACGATGCGCGACTGGTGCCGGGCCTGTCGCGCAGCCCGGCGTTCGTCGCCGACTGGACCGGCGATTCGCTGGTGCTCGGCGAAAACGCGCTCGGCCCTGGCGTACGCCGGTTCGAACGCCGCTGAGGAAACCTGTCCCTATCTCGCTCGTTGATCGGGAAAGGAGCAGACTATGGCCGGTGGCTGGGCCCGTGACGGGGCGGTTCAGGACCAGATCGACGATTCGGTGAACGACGCGGTCAGCGCGGCGCGCTCGCGCCTACCGTCTGGTGAAAGCGCGTGCTATTGCGATGAATGCGGCGAAATGATCCCGGCAAAGCGACGCGAGGCGCTGCCGGGTGTAAGAACCTGCGTCGAATGCCAGTCGGGTCGCGACAACGCAGTGCGCCATTCGGCGATCAATCGCCGCGGGAGCAAGGATAGCCAGTTGCGCTGACGCAGCCAGTGCGACATCGCTTCACGCCATGACCACGCCCTTCATCTGGTTGCAGCACGCGCTGCCCCACCATGCGGTCTCGCGCGCCGCAGGCAAACTCGCATCCAGCCGGGTGCCCTGGATCCGCGACCTGCTGATCCGCCGGTTCATCGATGCCTATGACGTCGATATGGCCGAGGCCGCGCGCGGGCCGGGGGAATTCGACAGCTTCAACGACTTCTTCACCCGCGAACTGAAGCCTGGCGCAAGGCCGCTGGCGGATGCGTCGCAATTCGTGCTCTGCCCCGCCGATGGTGCGGTCAGCCAGATCGGCCGGATCGAAGACGGGCGCATTTTCCAGGCCAAGGGCCGCCACTTCACCGCCGACCAATTGCTTGGCGGTGATGCCGCCGCAGCGGCCCGCTTCGAGGGTGGCCACTTCGCGACGATCTATCTCAGCCCGCGCGATTATCACCGTGTGCACATGCCTGCCTCAGGCGATCTCGCGAGCGCGACCTATGTGCCGGGCGATCTGTTCAGCGTGAATCAGGTCACGGCGGAGAATGTCGACGGCCTGTTCGCGCGCAACGAGCGGCTGGCCTGCCTGTTCGATGGCGACGATGGCCGCTTTGCCAGCGTCATGGTCGGGGCGATGATCGTCGCGGGTATCGAGACGGTGTGGTCCGGCCCGGTGGCAACGCATGCGCCGACCCTTGCACGCGAGGATTTTGCCAGTGGTACGCATCACCTCGGTGCAGGCGCAGAGATGGGACGCTTCATCCTCGGCTCCACGGTCGTGCTGCTGTTCGAGCCAGACATGGTCGAGTGGATCGACGGGATCGCGGCGGGCGATTCGGTCCGCATGGGCCAGGCGCTCGGCCGGCGACGTCTTCAGCCGAAAGCGGGCGCGTAGCTCACGGTCCCACGCGGCGCGTCGCCGTCGAGCACCAGTCGCTGGAAATACTCGGCGGGCGGGCCGGGATAGCGCAGATCGGGATCGTGTTCGAAACCAAAGCGCGCGTAATAGTCGGGGCTGCCGAGCAGCACGATCCCCTTGCCGCCAAGGCCGCGAATATCGGCGATGCCGCGCTTGACCAGCGCTGCGCCGATGCCCTGGCGCTGGAGTTCGGGCCAGACGCTGACCGGGCCCAGACCGTACCACCCGGTCGTCCCGTCCGAGATCGTCACCGGCGAGAAGGCGATATGGCCCACGATCCGCTCGGCATCCTCGGCAACCAACGACAGGGTCAAATCGCCAGCGGAGCGCAGCCGGTCGACCAGTTGCTGCTCGTCGCCGTCGCTGAAGGGCATGTCGCGGAAGGCCGCTTCGGTCAGCGCGAAAATGGTTTGCGCATCGCCCTCACGCTCGGGACGGATCGCAAATGCGGTCACAGCAAGTGCCCCGAGCGGTCGCGCTTGGTCGCAAGGTAGCGACTATTGTGCGGATTGTCGGGCAATGCATGCGGCACGCGCTCGGCGACCTTGACGCCTTGCGCCGCAAGCGCGTCCACCTTGGCCGGATTGTTGGTCATCAGCCGGATCGCCTTCACCCCGAGCAGGTCGAGCATGCGCGCTGCGGTGGGGAAGTCGCGCGCTTCGTCGGGCAGGCCAAGCCGTGTATTGGCGTCGACCGTGTCGAAACCCTGATCCTGCAGGCGATAGGCGCGCAGCTTGTTGACGAGGCCGATCCCACGGCCTTCCTGCCGCATGTAGAGCAGCACGCCCCAGCCACCCTCGTCGGCCTCGGCCGCCATCGCGTGCAGTGCGGCATCGAGCTGCGGCCCGCAGTCGCATTTGAGGCTGCCGAGGATGTCGCCAGTAAGGCATTCGGAATGCAGGCGCACCAGCGGCGCGCGGTCGGCGCTCTGCTCGCCAATGATTAGCGCGACATGCTCGCGCGTATCGTCGGGGCTGCGGAAGGCGACGATCCGCGCATCCTCGGCTGCCGCCACGGGCAGCTGCGCGCGCGAGGCGACCTGCAGGCGCGCGGCATCGGCGAAGGCGGCGACGTCGGTCGCGTCCAGCGATACGGCTTCCGCGGCTCCTCGCGGGTCGACGAGGAAGGCGGGCAGCACGCCGGCCACGCGCGCCAGCTCGAGCGCGGCGCGCGCTTGCTCCTCCCAGCCGCAATGCAAAGCCTTGAACGGCCCCTTGAGCGGGTTGGCCATGTCGAGCGCCGGGTCGGCCACCGCGAGCGCGGCAGGCAGGTCGAAAGGCTCCGCGGCACGCATCAGCACCGGCTGGCGCGGCGCAGCGGCTTCGATCTGATTGGCGAGCTTGAGCGTGGCTGCGCGCGTGGCGGAGATCAGCATGGCCCCGCCCGACACATTCCCGAACGCCGTCTCGACCGGTTGCAGCACGGGCGCGCCGTCGATCGCGAGCGGCCAGCCGTGACGCAGCGCATCCACCGCCTGCGCTGCGCGGCGCGAGGGGGACGCTGCGTTCAGAGCGCGAACTCCGTCACCAGCGGGACGTGGTCCGACGGTTTTTCCCAGTCGCGCGCATATTCGTGCACCGAGTGGTCGCTCGCCTGTTTCGCCAGTTCGGGGCTCGCCCACATATGGTCGAGCCGGCGCCCGCGATCGTTGGCTTTCCAGTCCTTCGCGCGGTAGCTCCACCAGCTGTAGTAGCGCTCGGGCGCCTTGATGTGCTCGCGGCCGATGTCCGACCAGCCATGCGCGTCCATGAAGCGCTGCAGCGTCTCGACTTCGACCGGCGTGTGGCTGACGACCTTCAACAGCTGCTTGTGGTTCCAGACGTCGCTTTCGAGCGGGGCGATGTTGAAATCGCCCACGATTAACGTCGGGCGATCGATCGCATCGGCCCAGCGGGTCATCCGCCCGAGGAAATCGAGCTTCTGGCCGAACTTGGGATTGACCTCGCGGTCCGGTTCGTCGCCGCCGGCGGGGACATAGACGTTCTCGACGATGATGCCGTCATGCTCGGTCAGCTCGACGCCGACGTGGCGCGCCTCGCCATTGTCCTGCCAGTCGTGGCGCGAAAATTCCTTAAGCGGCGTTTTCGCGACCGTCGCGACGCCGTGATAGCCCTTTTGCCCATGCACCGCGAAATGCTCGTAGCCGAGTTCGCGGAACGCCTCGTAGGGGAACTGGTGCTCCTGGCATTTGATCTCCTGCAGGCACAGAACGTCGGGCGCCTGCTCCTTGATGAAGCGTTCGACGATCGGCATGCGCAGGCGGACGGAATTGATGTTCCAGGTAGCGATAGAAACCATGCGCGCCGACTTAGGGCGCGCTTCGGGAAAACTCCACCTTTCCCTTTTCAGTCACCCACCGAAGCTCTAGCGCGGCGGCAAATTCAGGAGACCTTCATGATCCGCAGTTCCTCTCTCGCCGCGCTCGCCACTGCAGCCGCGCTGTCGCTGGGCGGTTGCAGCACGACCAACAATTACAACTATCCCGAAGGCGCGCGTGGCGCGTCGACGACATCCGAGGCGCAGCCGGAGCGCCGGGCGAAGAACGTCATCCTTTTCATCGGCGACGGCATGGGCATCTCCACCGTCACCGCCGCGCGCATCTACGCCGGTCAGAAGCTCGGCCAGACCGGCGAGGAATATGTCTTGCCGTTCGAGACCTTCGACAATGTGGCGCTGGTGAAGACCTACAATATCGATGCGCAGGTCCCCGACAGCGCGGGCACGGCCAGCGCGATGCATACGGGCGTGAAAACGGACATCGGCGTACTCGGCTACGGACCCGGCGTTACGGAAGGCGATTGCGCGTCTGGGGCGGGGCACGCGGCCCCCATGCTGGGCGAGGAGGTCAAGGCGAAGGGCCTCGCGCTCGGTATCGTCAGCACCGCCCGACTGACGCACGCGACGCCTGCATCGGTCTATGCACGCAGCGTGACGCGCGACTGGGAGGCCGACGCCTGGATCCCCGAAGACCAGCGCGGTCAGGGCTGCGTAGATATCGCGCAGCAGCTGGTCGAGGCGCCTTTCGATGTGGCGCTCGGCGGCGGCAGCGTGGCCTTCTACGGAAAGGACAAGGGAGGGCGCAGGCTGGATGATGCCGCCGACCTTCCGGGCGAATGGGTGGCTGCGACCGGAGGCACCTACGCGACCACGCTCGAGGACATGGCCGCGGCTCCGGACGGCAAGCCGCTGCTGGGCCTCTTTTCCTTCAGCCATATGGGCTACATGGTCGATCGCGAGGCCGACAGTGTGGAACCCACGCTGACATCGATGACCGCAACGGCGGTCCAGCGCCTGTCGAGCGATCCGGAAGGCTATTACCTGATGGTCGAAAGCGGGCGGATCGATCACGGTCACCACGAGGGACGCGCGGGCTATGCGCTCGAGGAAGCGGTCGAGTTCGCCCGTGCGATCCAGTGGGCGATCGACAATACCGACCCCGAAGAGACGCTGATCCTCGTCACCGCCGATCACAGCCACGTGTTCACGATCGCGGGCTATCCCAAGCGCGGCAATCCGATCCTCGGCCTGGTCTCCAACCCTCGTGACGAAGGCCCCTCGCTGGCCGAGGACGGCAAGCCTTACACCACGCTCGGCTATGCCAACGGCATGGGCGCATTCATCGGCGAACGGCCGATGCCCGAGACCGGCGTGAAAGCCCGCCAGCAGGCCGCAATACCGACCGAGTCCGAAACCCATGCGGGCGAGGATGTGGCGCTCTATGCAAACGGCCCCGGGGCGGAAAATGTGCGCGGGGTGATGGAACAGAACCTGATCTACGATGTGATCAGGAAGGCGTTCGGCTGGGAAGAGTAGGCGGAGCGCTTGTTGCGTGCGGGAAGCGCATCCGCGCTTCCCTTGCGGCACCGGCCTTCGACGGAGGTCGAGGGCGCACCCGAACAAAAAACAAAAAACCCTCGTGCCGGGGGCATTGGCACGAGGGTTTCCTGTGAGCGTTCGTCACGCTTGGAACGAGAAGAACCGGGTCGAGGGGGTTAACAGGGGGGAAACCGCCTCGCGTCGTCTCGTGATTGGGAGATTATGCAGCAGCCGATTGCTGTTCAATGAACGGTGTGAGGCGGGATATCCCGTAGATCGCACCGCTCATCGCCGAAGCGTTTATCCCGGGCGGCGGGACGAGCGTCGCGGATCGCGGAAGGTGAACGCACTATCCGCCACGGCCACCCCGTAACGCTGGTTCGAGAGCCTCACGGTGGTGCGATGGTTCTGCGAATCGAGCGCGACCCAGTGCGTCAGCCGCAGGCCGCCAGGTGCCAATGCATCGCGCGCGAAAATCAATGTGATCACGCCGAATTCGGGACGCTTGGTGTCGCGTACCTCGACACTGACGACGTCGGGGTGGTTGGTCGGAACCAGCTTGCCATAGCGCTTCACGTCGCGACTGGGATCGAGCAGCGCGCCCAGGGGCGAGTTCTTGATCGGCCAGCGCTGGACCTGATTGACCTCGTAGTCGACCATATACATCGACTTGCCATTCGAGACGACGAGCATGGGTACGCCCTTCTCGTACTGGAAACGGATCTTGCCAGGGCGTTTCAGCGTCATCACGCCGCGTACGGTCTGCCCGCTGCGGTCGGTCTGGACGAAATCCGCCTTCATCGTGGAAATGCCGCGCAAGGCGGCGACCGCGCGGTCGAGGTCACCCTCGGCGGCGACCGCCGGAGCCGGCGCCAGCACGGCGGAAACGGGAAGCGCCGCGGCCAGCGAAAGTGCCAGCGCGGCGCGGATCGGTTTGTGCGATTTCGAAGACAAGGTGCTCATGCTCCTGTGATTAGGACCGGAGCATTGAACCATCACTGAACCCGGCTCGTTCCCACGGTTCAGCTTGGTGGAGCATTACTTGATCTTGGCTTCCTTGAACTCGACGTGCTTGCGCGCGACGGGATCGTACTTGCGGAAGGTGAACTTTTCCGTGTGGTTACGCGGGTTCTTCTTGGTCACGTAATAGAAGCCCGTTCCTTCGGTCGAGACGAGCTTGATCTTGACGGTTGCGGGCTTCGCCATAGCGTGTTCCTAAAGATCTTTCTGAGGGGCCTGAAAGGCCGAAAAAATAAGGGCGGCGCGTGCT